>RFPG01000200.1 GCA_009926245.1 Sphingobacteriia bacterium
TCCTGCGATGCAAGAATCCCATCCATAGCCTTTTTGGGCAAAGGGTCGGGTAAGTCGTAAAGCGGTTCCTGCAATGGAACATTGATATGGACCGGACCCTTTTGGGAACAGGCCGTTTGGAGGATGGCTTGGAGGGCAGCGCAGGATGCTTGAAGGGCATCCATCGAGGCGTCTTGGTTTACCCAGCAGAGCGATGCCTGAACATGCTCTCCAAAAACTCCGTTTTGATGGATGACTTGCCCCCTTTGGTGCCCCACAAAACCCAAGGGTCGGTCTGCACTCAGAACCACCAAGGGTCTTCGTTGAAAAAACGCTTCGGCGACGGCTGGACCCAGATTTAGCAACGCGGTCCCCGATGTGCAAACCACGGCCACCGGCTCTTGGTATTGCAGGGCCATCCCAAGCGCTACAAAACCCGCCGAGCGCTCGTCCACGCTGACCGCATAGTCAAAGCGATTGCTGCGAACCAAGCTCAAGGTGAGGGGTGCACTGCGCGAACCCGGGCACAGGACCAATCGACGCACCCCTGCCTGATGGAGGCATGTGGCTAGCAAGGACCAGTGGGAAGGATGCAGCCAAGTGTCGCTTTTCATGAACGATGGGGCGGTTGCTTGGTTTCTTTCTTGGATTTTAGCAGATTAAGCAGGGTCGATGCCTTGCGGCAGGTTTCCTGCCATTCTGCTTCGGGATCCGAATCGGCCAGGATTCCGGCACCGGCGTACAAAACAACCCGATCGGGGTACCAGCGTAGGCATCGCAAATTGACCGATAGTCGTCCACAGCCTTCGGCATCCAATAACCCCCAAAAACCCCCGTACAGTTCACGCTGATGGGGTTCGTTTAACAATAGATAATCGAGGGCTTGTTCCGAAGGCTCGCCTGCGATGGCCGGGCTCGGATGCAGGGCCATGGCTATCTGGTAGCAAGTCATCGAAGTCGATGCATGAACCTCGGTATGCAGGTGTTCAACCGGTCCGGATTGAAGGTTGTTGGTTGGGCCGGTCTCGGGTTCCAGGCCCAGGTCCCTGAATCGATGTTGCAGGTAACGCAGGACCAATCCCTGTTCCAGAATTTCTTTGGGTCTCCAAGGACGGGATTCCTCCTCGGTCTCCAAGACCGGACGTGGCCTTGTCCCGGCCAGGGCCATGCTATACACCCGATCCTTTTGGCGTTCAACCAGGATTTCAGGGCTGGCGCCAATCCACAACCCCATCGATGGGTGATAACACAAAACAGCATGTACCTCCGGATAGGCTTGGCATATAAGTTCAAAAAAAGGATAGGGACCAAGATCCTCGGGTTGTTGGGCCTCCAAAGTCCTGGACCAGACCACTTTGCTGAGTTCATGCGACTCGGGTGTCCTCTTCTTTAGGCGAGCGATGATATCCTCCACGTTTTGGCAGAATTCACCTTGACTTTGATGATGCTTTTGGGGGCAATCGCTCGCCTTGGATTCTCTCAAAGGTTGCTTGTACCAAGACTCCGTCTCAAGCAAAGAAAGGGAAACCTGATTACCTGTCCATGCAAAGGCGGGTTCCATCCAAAGCGCAGCTTGTTTTTTTAGATCAAAGGGGGCCACCACAAAACCATTTCGATCCTGAGCAGTCCATGCCCGGTTGTGGTGAGCGGTGGGGTCCACCAGGTGCTGAATCGGGCTCAAATGGGACGCAACAGTCGGAAGGTCCATCCTTCCTGAATCATCTTTTGCCAAATCGCCGCGATGGGGTTGGCGACTGCTGACCCATCCAATACCACTATTGTAACAATAATCAAACAAAGCCTCGGCGGAGACTGTGCCGGAGGTTTCTACGCTCATGCTTGGTCGCGTAGGGCGGCTGTAAAGCGGGAGATGCAGCAAAGCTGCTCTTGTTCATCGCAAACACGAATTTCCCAAACTTGGCTCGAGCGGCCGTTGTGGATAATGGTGGCGGTTCCTGTAACATAACCATCTCGGACGGCACGCAAATGATTCGCATTAATTTCCATCCCTACCGCATAACGTCCTTTCCCGGCCAGCATATTGGCACCAATGCTACCCAGGGTTTCGGCCAATGCAACGGAGGCGCCTCCGTGCAGCAGCCCAAAAGGTTGACGCGTTCGATGGTCGACCGGCATTCGAGCCTTTAGTTGGCCCATCTCGGCATGGAGGATTTCCATGCCCAGGGATTCGCAGAGGTTTCCGCGCATGGATTCACGGACAGCTTCAAGGATGGCTTCGGGTGTCATGGGGTTGTGGGGAGGTAAAGGGGGGTGCAGGTCGGGGCCTTGGGGTCTCGGCCAGCACCATAATAGCGGCGGCGGTAATATTCTTCATCAAGGTCGGATACGATGACCCCGGCTTTGGTGGTGGCGTGCAAAAAGAGGTTGTTACCTAGATAAAGCCCTACATGGGAGATTTTGTTTTTTCGAATTTTAAAAAAAACCATGTCCCCCTCTTGGAGCTCTTCTTTGGGAATCTTGGTGAGTTTGGGGTAGATATCGGCCGAGCCCCCGCTGTAAGACCTTCCGTAAACCGTCCGTTGTATTTCGCAAACCAAACCACTGCAGTCGATACCTTGGGAGGTACGGCCGGCGTAGCGGTAAGGGTATTTGGACCATTTGGCAAGCATGGCGTACAATTCAGGTCGTTGAACCTGGTTGACTTCGATGGGGATCTTGCCCATGAGTCCTCGTAAAGTGGTGGGTTCACAAAGGGAATCCGGCCAAGTGAGGTAACAGGGCCTGTTCGAAAGGGAGTCCATAGGGGTGGATGGCCAGGTCAAAGAGGCTCCGGAGCCATTGCGATAGGCCCCCAAGTTCAAAAAAACCAAGCAAAGTAGAAATCGTATCACGTACCAAAAATCAAGAAGGCCAAAAATACGACCCATCCCTTGATGCAGGGGGTGGGCTTAATTTTGAGGGGTGAATCCAGAACGTATACCGCCCGCGGTCCGCTTTGCGGTTCCCAATGCCCTGACCCTGGCCAACCTGTTTTGCGGCTGCCTGGGGATTGTAGGTGCGCTTAACGGGGGCTACGACTGGGCATGGATGATGATCATTCTGGCCGCTTTGCTTGATTTTGGGGATGGAGCAGCGGCTCGATGGCTGCGGGCCCCCAGCCCCATGGGCAAGGAGCTGGATTCCTTGGCCGACTTGGTTTCCTTTGGGGTTCTGCCCGCCTGCCTTGCCATGGTCCATGCCCGCAGTTTGCTGCCATCCTACGGGGCTTCTCCTTGGCCAACCGATGGAACGGGGCCGATGTACTGGCCCATGGCTCCCTGGCCATCCCATGCCGAGGGTTGGTGGCTGCTTGCCTTTGCAGCGATCCCCCTGGCTTCCGCTTGGCGTTTGGCCCGCTTTAATTTGGAAGAGGGTTCCAGTCGCTTTTTTCGGGGTTTGCCAACTCCGGCACATGCCCTGATTTGGATGAGTTTTTTGGGCGCCTTGGATACT
>RFPG01000003.1 GCA_009926245.1 Sphingobacteriia bacterium
TCGGTGCTGGGATCCATTGCCCCCGGCCACTACGCCCACTTGATTGTGGCCAGCGATACCCTCTTCAAGGCCGACTGCGAAATTCGCACCGTTTGGATCCAGGGCCAGGCCTATCCCGTCAAGCCATGGCCAGCGGCCCCAGCCATGGCCAGCGGCCGCTACCGCCTCCAGGGAGACCTGCTTGCTGGAAAGGTTTTGGAGATTCGTAACAAATCCCTGGGCCCCAAAGCCTCGCTCCCAGTTTTTGTCTTACACCTGAACGACAGCGACCGAGTTGAGGCTGCATCCGAAGTTTCGGGAACCTTTCTCCGTCTGTCTTGGAAACACAAAGACAGTCGATACCCTTCGCCCTTGCAGGCCTTGGTTTGGTACCGCGATGGACGTTTGTACGGAACCACCAACGATGCCAACCAAACCCCCCAAAATTTCTGGGCCGAACGCATCAATGATAGCGCCCGCACCGTAGCATCTGCCGAGCCATCCACCGATTCCTCCAAAAATTCCAGCAACGCAAGCGCCCTGCATCTTCCCGAGCCCTGGGATAGCCTACGCATCGAGCCCGTTTCCGACCTCGGCCTGCCCGTCAACCTGGGCCTGCCCACCGGCCTGCGCTCCACGGCCCAAAACTGGCTCATTCGCGAAGCCACGGTCTGGACCTGCGGGCCCCAAGGTCGCCTCGAAAACACCGATGTCGCCGTCATGGGGGGCAAAATCATCGCCGTCGGGACCGGCCTGGATCCCAAAAAACTCTTCGGCAAAGCCCCGTACCGTACCCTGTACGCCGCCGGCCTGCACCTAACCCCGGGCCTCATCGATGAACACAGCCACATTGCCATTACCCGGGGCGTGAACGAAGGCACCCGATCCATTACCTCCGAAGTACGCATCGGGGACGCCCTCGATCCCGACGATCCCAACATCTACCGCCAGCTGGCCGGCGGTGTCACCACCAGCCACCTCCTCCACGGCTCCGCCAATTCCATCGGAGGCCAAACCCAATTAATCCGCATGCGTTGGGGCGTTACCGATCCCGAGCAACTCAAGTTTGAAGGGGCTCCCGGCTTCATCAAATTTGCGCTTGGCGAAAATGTCAAACAATCCAACTGGGGAGACCGTAACACCGTACGTTTTCCGCAAACCCGTATGGGCGTTGAACAAACGATTTTGGACGGTTTCCTTCGTTCCATCGAGTACCAAAAGAATCGCCAAAAAGCCGCTCACCTACACCGCAAAGACCTGACGATGGAAGCCCTTCAGGAAATTCGTCTGAACCAGCGCCATATCACTTGCCATTCCTACGTTCAATCCGAAATCAATATGTTGATGAAAGTGGCCGACTCGGTGGGCTTCAAGGTCAACACCTTTACCCACATTTTGGAAGGATTCAAGGTCGCCGACAAAATGAAATCCCACGGTGTGAATGCCAGCAGTTTTGCCGATTGGTGGGCCTACAAATACGAAGTCATCGACGCCATTCCTTACAATGCGGCCATTCTTCACCGCATGGGGGTTAATGTAGCCATCAATTCGGACGATGCCGAAATGGCCCGTCGCCTCAACCAAGAAGCCGCCAAAGCCGTCCGTTACGGGGGATTGGACGAAGTATCCGCCTTGAACATGGTGACCATCAATCCAGCCCGCATGCTACGAGTGGACCAACGCGTTGGTAGCATTGAATTAGGCAAAGACGCAGATCTGGTGTTATGGAACGGTCACCCTCTATCGGTTTACAGCCATCCCTTGCACACCATCGTGGAGGGTCGAACCGCTTACGAATACGAAGCCGACCAAGCCGCCCATGCGGTGCGAGAAAACCTCCGCAAAAAACTTTTGGACAAAGCCCTTCGTGCCAAAAACGAAGGAGCCCCCACCGGTCCGGCCTACCGCCGCGGTCGTCGTATGTACCACTGCGAAGACTTAGGCGGCCTCCACGACCAGGAACTCTTCGACCAGGAACACCACGATCACGGACACTAACCTTTGGTCACCCGCTTAGCCCCCACGCCCAGCGGTTACCTCCACGAGGGCAATTGGTTTTCGTTTTTGATCACCCTGGGCCTGGTCCATCGGAACGGGGGTTCCTGTTATTGGCGTATGGATGATTTGGATAGCCCCCGCTTTCGCCAAAGCTACCTGGACGATATCCTGAACACCCTACGCCTCTTGGATCCAACCCCGGAAGGTCCTTCCAAGCCTTCTATGTCCCCGGACCGTCCTTCCCTGCCCCGCAAACAAATCATTTTCCAAAGCCAGCGAATCGACCTGTACCAAGACGCCCTGAACAACCTGCGAACCTGCGGGCGCCTTTACCCCAGCCGTGCCTCTCGCAGCGAACCCCAAAAACGCCTCCAAGACCGCGAAAACCTCAGCGGTCCTGCCTGGGATAAGGCCATGGAAGATCCGGGGGCCTCTTGGTGGATGCGCGTTGAACCCACGGACCAGGTTCATATACTCCAATGGGAATCGCCTTGGGAAGAAAACACCTATTCCATTCAAAACCTGACCACCCCAGCCGATTATTGTATTCGGCGAAAGGCATACCCAGAGACCGAAAACCCGGAGGCTTCAAGGCCCCTCCCCACCTACCACCTGGCATCGTTGGTCGACGATCGCCTTTTGGGAACAACCCACGGCGTTCGGGGCATGGATCTGTTGGAATCGACCGCCGTTCAAGCCCATCTCAACCAATTTCTAAAAGGATCGGAACAAAATGCCTTTGAGCAAATCAAATGGGTTCATCATCCCTTGTTCTATAACAACGAAGGAATCAAGCTCAGCAAATCAGCAGGAAGCCGTTCACGGCCCCTGCTAGCCGATAAAACCATCCCCCAAATACTGGAATACCTATGCCAAAACGCCCCGCCTTTATGGCTTGGCCTTCTGGAAGCCCAGGCTCACCGAATTAATGCAATACCGTAAACCGGTCGGACGGGGTCCGTCGTCAAAAACATGGCCCAAATGACCGTCACAGCGGGCGCATCGCACCTCGATACGAATCATACCGTGGCTGATATCCCGTAATTCGCGGATGCGGTCCTTGGCAATGCCCTCGTAGAAAGAAGGCCATCCGCAACCCGCATCAAACTTGGTTTCGGAACGAAAAAGTTCGGCCCCACAGCCTTTGCACACATAAGTCCCCGCCTCCCAATGTTGATCGTAAGCCCCCGTATACGGTCTCTCGGTGCCTTGTTGCCTCAAGACTCGGAATTCTTCGGGGCTCAGGCGTTTTTTCCAATCCTCGGGGGTCCAAGAACCAACCTCTTGGGCATCCGGGATTGAATCAACGGATGCGCTGGATTCATTCGCCTGGGTTGGTCGATCCGAAGACAAAGGGGCCGAAGAAAATGGAGTAGGTTCAGAGGTCATGATGGATTTTTTGAGTGAATTCCAAGAGCCACTTGCGCAGAAAGAAACCCCCACCAAAAGGAAGAGGCCAAGAGCGTACGCTGGGTATTGTTTTTGCATGGAACAAAGCCCCAGGCCATTCGAGCTTATCGATGCCTAAAGGTCCAAGTAAAACGAAATTCTGCCATCATTTGTTTTGATTCATTGTAACAACGAGACACCAAAACGGTTCGGCAGGTATCCCCGCTTTGGACCAGGGCCTCCAGGCATGGAATCAAGTCCCCACCGTCTTCAAATTCAAAGGTCAAACGACCAACGGCTTTTTTGTGGTAAACGGCTTCCATCCCAGCCAAAAGCAGGCTGGCATTCTTTTTGTTTTGACGCAAATAAACATAGGCCGGTAATCCGGTGGACATCTCGGCGCCCATGGCCATGGCTGCAAAATACATGGAGCCAAAAGGGTTGCGATTCCAAAAGCCATGCCGCATGCGTACCACACAACGACCACCCTCCAAAACCTCCAGTCGCAGTCCTGCCATCCAAGCCAATGGCAATTTGAACAACAAAAAAACGGGAAAGAGGTGCCGGTAAACCGAGGGCAACGAAGGTGATTGTGCAGGCATCTTTTTCAGATTTTCCTTCACGTTTTCAGATTTCATCCCCGCCTTCGGCCACCGGATACGGGAAATAAACAAAGGCCGCCTGCTGAGGATCGGCCACAAAAACACAGATAAAATCGTTGGGGTCTTTCCAACTTTGCTTGAACGTCTGGAACTGTTCCCGACTCAAAATGGATTTGCGAACAAATTCCTCCATCACCGAAACACGGATACTCCAGCGGGTATCCAATTGACGATGGTCCAGCAAAGGACGGCCTAGGTCCGGTTGCCCGTTGGCATGGGCCACAAAAACTGGGTATTTGGAGGTTCCGCTATCCAAAACCTCGTGGGAAATCCCCTGGAGGTAGGTGGCGTAATAGGTTAAGTCCTTCTGCAAATCCGCCCATTGAGGTGGAAGGGAAGGGGAATCATCGGGGGCGGAACTGTCCTCGGAGGAGGAGGGATCCTCGGAGGAGGAGGCGTCTTCGGGATCGAAAAAATCGTCAGGATTCATAGAGCTTTTAGTAGATGCGTTCCAAAAGGGCCAGGTTTTCGATATGAGCTGTTTGGGGAAATAAGTCCACCGGACGGTAGCGTAGCAAGCGATAGGTGTCGGACAAAGCCTGCAGGTCCCTGGCCTGGGTGGAGGCATTGCAAGATACATAAACCAGCCGCCGAGCCCCACAGTTTTTGAGGGCTTCCACAACATCCGCATGCATGCCGGCGCGGGGCGGATCCACCACCACCACATCCGGGTAACCGTGAGCTTCAAAAAAATCGTTGTTAAGCAAAGCGGCCATATCGCCTGCAAAAAATTCGGTGTTATGAATGTCGTTTTGTTCGGCATTTCGGCGGGCATCGTCCACAGCGGCTTGGACATATTCGATGCCGACAACGCGCGATGCTTGCTTGGCCAGAAACAAAGCGATGCTTCCGGTCCCGGTGTACAAATCGTAAACCAATTCCTGTCCGCTCAGCCCGCACCATTCCCGGACCAGGCCCAGCATGGCTTCGGCTTGTTGGGGGTTGGTTTGAAAAAACGAAGAGGCCGAGATCCCAAAGGACAAACCATCCCAAACCTGTACCACCCTGTTTTGGCCTTTGTAGACACGGATTTCCAGGCCTTCTAGGCTGTCGTTGGCCTTGGAATTGACCGTGTACAGGAGGTTTTGCACCGTTGGTACGCGTTCTTGGACTCGATCCATCAGGGTATGGAGGGTCTCCGGGTTGTCTTCGGAAACAGATAACAAAACCATCCACTCCCCCTGCGTCGTATTTCGGACCATCAAGTTTCGGAGGTAACCGGTGCGCTGACGAACATCGTAAAAGGTCAGACCCTGCTCGATGGCTGTTTCAAAAAAGGCAAGACGAATCTCATTCATCAAAGGGTCCATCAGGTGACATTCCTCCAAATGAACCACCCGCTCAAAACGGCCGGGAAGATGAAAGCCCAGCCCGTTACGATTCAATTCATCGTTCGTTAATTCGTCCGTAGTCAACCAGCGGCGATTGGTAAAAGTGAATTCTAATTTGTTACGAAAAGCATAGGTTCGAGGGGCGCCCAGGGGCTCCTGAACTTCGACGCTGCTCAAATCCAGACCCCCCAAGCGGACCAAAGCGTCCCGTACCTGACCGGCCTTGTACATCAACTGGGTTTCGTAGGCCAGATTCTGCCATTTGCATCCCCCACACAACCCAAAATGCTTGCAAACGGGTTCCACCCGGTGCGGCGAAGGCTCCAAAAGGCGCAAAACCCGCCCCACCATGTACCGTGGCTTTTGGCGAAAAACTTGAACTTCGACCCGATCTCCGGGCAATCCGCCCTCCACAAATAGAACCTTGGTTTCGGTTTTGGCGACGCCCAATCCGTCTTCACCCATTCCGGTAACAATGCATTCCATAACGGGCATGGGTTTGGGTTGGGGACGAGGCATGTCGGTAAAGGATTAGGGGGGCGAGGATCGGTGGAAGGGGAGAATAATTTATGAATTCATCCAGGGACTCCAAAATTCGAGCAACGCATCGGTTAATTCATTTGGACGATCGGCATGCACCCAATGTCCGGCACCTTCGATGGTGACCAAACGACTTTGGGGGAAACAACGAGCGATCTGTTCAAAGTCTGCATCGCTCACATACCCGGATTCTCGGCCTCTAATGACCAAACAAGGAACTTGAACGGGCGCATGCTCCGCCAAGGAGGTTCCAATCGCATCCAAGGATCGAAGAAGGGGGTCCAAGGCAATGCGCCAGCGGAAGGCCCCAGTTGAATCCCGTTCAATGTTTTTGAGAATGAACAACCGAGTTCCTTCCTCGGGCACCGAGGGTTGCAGGGCCCTATCCAAATCGGAACGGGTGGTGCAAGCCGCGAGGTCCAGGGCCTTCATGGCTTCTAGCATGGAGCGGTGGGTATCCAAACGATAGGCTCGGCGGGCGATATCCACCACCACCAAGCTCTTGAGTCGATGGGGTGCGATGGCCGCAAAGCGCATGGCGGCCTTGCCGCCCATGGAATGACCCAACAAGTGAATCGCTTCCAGGCCCCGAGTATCCATCCATTCCAACAAATCCCCGGCCAGCAAATCGTACCCAAATTCCTCGGATCGAAAGGATTTGCCGTGGTTGCGTTGGTCCGGAAGGTAAACCTTCCATCGCTGTTCCAAGCGGCGTGCAATGCTCATCCAATTATCCCCCGACCCAAAGACACCGTGCAGAATGACCAAAGGCTCTCCGGAGCCAACCTCCAAAACATGCCAACCTGGACCGGCAGAAGAGAAAGATTCGTGGGAATGCATGGACAACAGGGACAAAAAGGTATTGCGAACGAGATCCAGGGGGCGTTGGGGGTGGGTTGGAGCGGCCACAAAGGTAAAGCGAGGAAGAAGCCCGGACGCGACAAACCCAGGGTTCCCCAAAACCTTTTGGCTTCTCGGGGGTCTTGTAAGAAAGCATTCTTTCATGAGCCTGCGGCCACCCATCCTGCCTCCTTGGCGTCCAGATACCAACATCTGCGATTTGCTGATGGTTTTACCGACCGCTGGGGCCGAATTGGAGCGTCTAGGGGTCCCCGTCCCCGCCGTTATCGATTGCTTGACCATTGAGCAAGTGGCCCAAAGCATCGGTTGGGACCCCTGGGCCTTGCTAGGCTTTTTGGTCAACGGCCAAAGTATTTCGGATGAAAATGCCCACGCCGATAGCGATGCTGAAATTTCCAAACTGATTGGAGGCCTGCGGGCGGACCATGCCCTTTTGCTGGGGAATGGACTACGCCAGCTTCGACAAAGCCTGGAAAGCGACCCGGTTTTTGAAACGATTTTGGACGATTTTGAAATCCTAGCGGCCGAAATTGCATGTCATTTCCTTTTGGAGGAAGAAGAATGGTTCCCTTACCTCCAAATCCTGAACGAGGGGATTGCGGGCCGGCGATCGCATGCCGTCTGTCTGGAAGCGATGCAAAACCATGCCCTCACCGAGGATCCTGATATCCAAGATCTTTTTAAAATGTTCCAACACATGATGGATACCGTACGACGTATGCATCAGGAAGACCCTGCGTCGGATTCCAAACAACGCTTATTGAACGAATTGCAAGCCTTTGGTCAAAGTTGGATGGAACACGAAAACCGCGAGGCACGGGAACTGTTTCCAAAGATTGTGGACCTCGAAAACCGTCTTTTGCGCTTGAACTAAGGCGCCCTATCTTTGAAAGCGCGGGTTCAACCCCTCCCGCTTTTGGAAATATGTCGGAAAAACCCATCCTCGAGCGCCTCAAGGCATTCGAAAACCAAGCTCCTGAAATTGTATTTGAATGGAACGATGCCCCAACCGGTGCCCGTGGCTGGGCGGTGCTCAATTCCCTACGGGGTGGGGCCGCAGGCGGCGGAACACGGATGCGCAAAGGATTGGACCGGCGGGAGGTTGAATCCCTGGCCAAAACCATGGAAATCAAATTCACCGTCTCGGGACCTGCCATCGGTGGGGCCAAATCGGGCATTGACTTTGATCCATCCGACCCCCGCAAAGACCAAGTCCTCAAACGGTGGTACAAGGCCCTGGACCCTTTGCTCAAAAATTTTTACGGAACAGGGGGGGACCTGAACGTGGACGAAATCCACGAGGTCATTCCCTATACCCTGGCCAACGACCTGCAACATCCCCAACAAGGGGTGGTTCAAGGCCATTACGGTCGCCACCTCCGCGAAAAACGCTTGGCCCAATTGCGCGAAGGGGTCAGCCTGCCCGTAACCGATCCGTTGTTCACCCCGGCTCACCACGCCACACCCGGGATGAAAATCCAAGGAATTCTGGACCGGGAATACGGCTGGGTGGCCGACCAAGGTGCCCCGCTCGACCTGGAGGCTTGCCGCCGGCTTCTCCTGATGCGCCGCGGAAACGCCTTGAATCCCGATTCGATCACCTGCCTTCCTCACCACCAGGCCGCCCCCTTGTTCTGGTCGCAGGCGGCGGATGTTTTTGTGCCGGCGGCCGCCTCCCGCCTTGTGACTGGAGAACAAATCAACTCGCTGATAAACAAAGGTTTGAACCTAGTGGCCTGCGGTGCAAATGTACCCTTTGCGGACCCTGAAATCTTTATGGGACCCATCGCCAGGTCGGTGGATGAACGTATTGCGGTCCTTCCTGACTTCGTTGCAAATTGCGGGATGGCCCGGGTTTTTGCCTACCTGATGCAGGACGACCCTGGCATGTCAGCCCGTGACATCTTTGAAGATGTGGCCCTCACCATTCGACAGGCCGTGCAGGGTTGCCTCTCCAATAACACAGCCCCTTCCACGAACCTTTGTATCGAAGGCTACCGACGGGCTCTGAATCAATTGCAACCCAACCATTAAGCCATGCAAAACGCCATAAATTCGTTGTTACAAAACAGCTGGGCGGGCCAAACCCTGCTCCAATGGGTCCTTTCCATGGGTGTTTTGGTGTTTATTTTGTTTTTTAACGGCCCCCTTGCCAGTCTTATTAATATGCTGGTTTACAGGGCATTTAGCGAGCGTGATATCGAGCGGAGGCGCCTCTTCAATCGCCTGACCGGCAAGCCCCTCCGACGCTTTTTGGTTTTTGTCGCTCTGATGGCGGCTTTTACCATCTTGAACATCCCATCCAAAGTGGTTTGGTTCGGAAAGCCTATCCGTATTCATTTTTATATCGATATTCTACTTCAATTGGGGCTGGTTTGGTACGGGGCCAAAACCCTGCTCAAAGTCGCTGATTTTGTGGCCGATGTTTGGCAACAAAAAGCAGCCAAAGACCCCGAGAAAATCCATGACCAATGGGTTCCCTATATCAAAGACGGGATCAAGGTGGGGGTCATGTTGTCGGCCTTTCTTTTTGTTATTGGCATTGTTTTTCAGGCCAATATCGCCGCCCTCATCGGTGGTCTAGGGATTGGTGGTTTGGCCGTGGCCCTGGCCGCCCAAGAAAGCCTGGCCAATTTACTCGGCTCTTTTACGATTTTCCTGGACAAGCCCTTTACGGTAGGTGATACCATTGAATTCAAGGGAATTACAGGTACGGTTGAAAACGTGGGTTTTCGCTCCACTCGCCTCCGCACCTTAGATAAATCCTTTGTTACTATTCCCAACAAGGCCTTGGTAACGGAGCCCCTGAACAACATCACCGAAAGCACCCACCGGAGGGCTTCTTTTCAATTGGGCCTGGTTTACCAAACCAGCCCCGAAACCCTGCGGACGGTCATTCAAGAAATCAAATCCCTGCTCAACCAGCACCCCATGATTGACGAGCACCCGGTGGTTTCTTTTTTTGGTTACGGAGAAAGCTCACTGGATCTGCAAATAATTTACCTCGTCAAAACCCCGGATTACAACGAGTACCTCCAGGTCCGCGAGGAAATCAATTTTGGAATTTACGGGATCATTAGTCGTCATCCGACCGATTTTGCTTTTCCAACCCGGACCATGGTCACCGTACACGACTAAACATTCATGGACCAAGTACGTTGGCAAGAAATCGCCTGGGGTGGTTCCGAATACGCCCTCACGGTGGCCTTGCGGCACACTTTGCTTCGCGCTCCCCTGGGCTTGCATTTTACCAAGGAGGCCCTGGATGCCGAAAAAGACTCCATCCACCTGGCTGGTTTTGACCCCAACGGAGCCGTCTGTGCCTGTTTGGTGCTTCGTCTCTCCGTTACGCCATCCTGGATTCTAGCCGCCCCCCTGGAGGCCGTTCTGGACAGGCCCGCCTACCATCTTCGGCAAGTGGCCGTTCGTCAAGACCTGCAGGGCCTGGGTTGGGGTCGCGCATTGATGGATTACGCCCATGCATGGGTTCTGGATAAGAGCCCCGTCCGGCAGGTGTATTTGCATGCCCGTTCCTCGGTGGTGGGGTTTTACGAGGCCACAGGCTACAAAATCGCCGGCGATCCCTTCTGGGAGGTTGGTTTGGAACACCGCGCCATGCATCGTTTTCTTGAATCCTAACGTCCACCCTAGCCCAACCGCCCTAGCCCAACCGCCCAACCCCCATCCTATGCCCCTACGTTCTCTGGCTCTGATTCCTGCTCGCCTTGAGTCCTCGCGTTTGCCCCGCAAGATGCTGGCCGATTTGGGGGGCAAGCCCTTGATCGTCCGAACATGGGAAGCGGTTCAAAAAGCGTCTTGCTTCGCCAAAGTCCTGGTTGTTACCGACGCCGTCGAAATTCTAGATGCCACCGCTCAACACGGAGTACCCGCCGTTCTATCCTCCCCCTCCCATGTCAGTGGCAGCGATCGAATCGCCGAAGCCCTTCAAAACCTTCCCAAAGGCTCCGCCTACGATGTGGTGGTCAATGTACAAGGCGATGAACCGATGATCCCGGCTTCGGTTTTGGAAAATCTAGTGGCCCTCTTTGAAGACCCCAGCGTCCAAGTTGCTTCGGCCTGTTGTCCCTGGCCGCAGGCCGAAGACCCCCAGAATCCCGATCGGGTCAAAGTAGTTTTGGACGCCTTCGACCAGGCCCTGTATTTTTCGAGAGCTGCCATTCCGTTCCAACGCAAGGATTCAACGAGCGATGCGCAACGCTTTTTGCATCTGGGCCTCTATGCCTATCGCCCCGAGCGTCTCCTGGAATTTACCCGACTCCAACCGGCACCCTCCGAGGAATCAGAAAAATTAGAGCAGCTGCGCTTTTTGCACAACGGTATATCCATCAAAATGTTACGACTCCAAGAGCCCTTGCCTTCTGGAGTTGATAACAACGAAGATCTCCAAAGGGTCCGCCTCCTCTACGGAAGCCCCAGCTCCTTGCGCTGAATCGGATCAATCCCCGAAGGCGCGTCAATCATCACATCGCGACCTGCGTTGTTTTTGGGAAACGCTATGAAATCGCGGATGCTCTCCTGTCCACCGAACAAAGCACAGAGACGGTCAAAACCAAAAGCAATTCCACCATGCGGTGGGGCTCCGTATTCAAAGGCTTTGAGCAAAAAGCCGAACTTGGCTTGGGCTTCTTCGGCCCCAAAACCCAAAAGTTCAAAAAGCCTGGCCTGCAGTGCTTTATCGTGAATACGAATGGAGCCGCCCCCAATTTCGGTTCCGTTCAAAACCATATCGTAGGCATTGGCGCGGACGCGGCCCGGGTGCTTATGCATCAAATCCATATCATCGGGCAGAGGTGATGTAAAGGGATGGTGCATGGCCACCCACCGACCGCTCTCTTCATCCCAATCCAACAAAGGAAAATCCACCACCCACAAGGCCCGGTATTGATCCGGTGAACGCAGACCCAGGCGATTGCCAATTTCGAGACGTAGCTCGGCCGCGGCTTTGCGTGTCAATGCCTCGGGGCCAGCCAAAACCAGCATCAAATCCCCGGCCCCCAACCCAGCCGCATTCATCCAGGCCTGCAAATGATCCGTTCCATAAAACTTGTCCACGGAAGATCGGTACGTGGCATCCGCGGTTTCGCAACGCAGCCAGACCATGCCTTTCATCCCGATTTGCGGCCTTTTGACCCATTCGGTCAAGGCATCCAATTCTTTGCGTGTCCAGCCGGCTCCTCCTGGGACCGGAACCGCAATCACGGCCTCCGCGTCCTCAAATACCCCAAAACCAACCCCTTCAACCCCTGGACCCGGGAAAGGAACCGCGCCGTAAGCCTGACCGCCCTTGAGCGTCAGGAGGGGCGCCGTCCATCGCAAATCGGGCTTGTCGTTTCCGTAAAGGAGCATGGCATCGGCGTAGGTCATCACCGGAATCTCGCCGATATCCAACCCTTTGACTTTTTGAAACAAATGACGAAAGAGCCCTTCGAACATTTCCAAAATATCCGAGCGCTCCACAAACGACATTTCACAGTCTATTTGGGTGAATTCGGGCTGACGATCGGCGCGTAAATCTTCGTCGCGAAAACACTTTACAATTTGAAAATACCGGTCCAAGCCTCCAACCATTAACAATTGTTTGAAGGTTTGTGGAGATTGGGGCAAGGCATAAAATTGTCCGGGATGCATCCGAGATGGGACCACAAAATCCCGGGCCCCTTCGGGGGTTGTCTTGATAAGAACCGGGGTCTCTACTTCAATAAATGACTGATCATCAAGGTATTTACGAACCTCTTGGGCCATACGGTGACGCAATTCCAACTTGGATCGAACCGGTGCCCGACGTAAATCCAGGTAACGGTATTGCATGCGCAAATCTTCGCCGCCGTCGGTATCGTCTTCAATCAAAAATGGAGGCAAGGCCGACGCGTTGAGGATTTGTAAGTCTTCGACGCGTATCTCAATATCCCCGGTACTGAGGTTGGGATTTTTGTTATAACGCTCCACCACCATCCCCCCGGCTCGTATAACAAATTCTCTGCCTAGCGAGCGCATTTGTTCCAAAACCTCGGCTGCTGTGGCGCCTTCTTCGGCCACCAATTGGGTCAAGCCGTAACGATCCCGCAGGTCCACCCAAATCAGGCCTCCTTTGTCCCGGATCTTGCTCACCCAACCGCAGAGGGTCGCGTGTTGACCCGCATGGGCCAGGTTCAATTCGTCGCAGCGGTGGGTTCGTAGCATAAATCAAGTGTGTAGAGCACAAAAATAGAACTTTCGCGCCCACAGCGCTTCGCCACGGGTGGGCCTCGGGCCTATCTTTGGTGAATGCTCGTTCCCGATGGCGATGAATATTTCATGGAACAGGCCCTGCGCCTGGCCCGACAGGCCTACCGGATGGGTGAAATCCCGGTGGGAGCGGTCATCGTCCACGAGAACAAAATCATTGCGCGCGGTCATAACCGCTGCGAGCAACTGAACGATCCCACTGCACACGCCGAAATGGAGGCCATCACCGCGGCGACCAACCACCTTAGCTCCAAATACCTGAATGAATGCACCCTCTATGTGACCCTCGAACCCTGCGTTATGTGCGCTGGGGCCTTGTTTTGGAGTCAAATAGGGCGGGTGGTCGCCGGGGCATCGGATCCCAAACGGGGTTATACCCTCCACGGGCCCCTTTTGCATCCCAAAACCGCCTGGTCCATGGGCCTTATGCACGATGAATGCGGGAGCCTTATGACCTCTTTTTTCCAATCCCTCCGGCATGGATGAGCGCTGGTTTTACCTTCAAACCCTCTTCGAAGGGTTCCTGGTCGGCGTGCCTTTTTGCCTAGGCCTGGGCCCCGTCATGTTCTCCGTCATCCAAAACAGCATCGAGCACGGCCGGTTTGTTGGTTTCATGCTAACAATTGGAGTGGTGTTGGCAGACATTCTTTTGTTGTTGATTACCTTCTCGGGGGTTGAAAGCCTGTTGCCCGCTGAAATTAATTTTCGCCTTCCTGCCCAAATCATCGGGGGTTTGCTTTTGTTAGGCATGGCCCTTAACAATATTCTCCGAAAATCCCGGGCCTCTTACCAAAGCACAGGTCACAAAACACCGTGGTTGTACCTGGGGATGGGCTTTAGCATCAATTTCTTGAATCCAACCAATTGGATTTCTTGGCTGGCCATCATCGGTTACACATCGCAGGTTTTGGATTACAACTATTACCAAAGCTTGAATTTCTTTACGGGAATTGTTCTCAGCGTTTTGGCGACCGAAACCGCGATATCCTTTGCGGCGCATCGCATTAAGCGATGGCTTACACCGCTCATTATGAGAAGAATACACCTAGGAACCGGGTTGATTTTTGGGGGTTCGGGTTTATACCTTCTTTTTCAATCCTTGCGAACCTTCTTTTTCGTATGCCTTACGATTTTCACCACGATCACGATTTTTACTTAGACTTCCTGGCTCGAAACGCCCGCGATAGTATCATGCCCTTTTGCCTTGAAGGCCTGAAGGCGCTGGATAACCGTCGAAAAAGTTGGCAGGACCTGGAGGTCTTGGAATTGGGTTGTGGAGAAGGAGGAAATCTGTTGCCCTTCGTAGAGGCGGGCTGCAAAGGAACCGGCATTGACCTCAACCAAAAGAAGATTGAATTTGGCCGTCAACGAATGGCCGAGCATATTGCATCAGGCCGAATGGACCTTCGGGGCGAGGACATCTACAACCCCGCCATCGAAGCTGAGTTCACGGGACGCTTCGATTTGATTGTCCTCAAGGATGTGATCGAACACCTTCCGGACCAACCACGGGCCCTCAAACAAATGCAGAAATTCCTCAAAACCAACGGTTTACTTTTTATTGGATGGCCGCCTTGGACCATGCCTTTTGGGGGGCATCAACAAATCGCCGAGGGTTGGGTTCAAAAATTTCCATGGATTCACCTCCTGCCTCGTTCGGCCTACGATGCCCTGCTAAGAGGGACCCGTCAAAGCGACGAAACCCGGGAGGAATTGTTATCCATCTACGATTGCGGTATTGGCATTCAACGCATGCACCGCATCGCCGCCAAGACCGGTATGCCGATTTTGCGCGAAACCCATTACCTGATTAACCCGATTTACGCCTACAAATTCGGATTAAAGACCCGGAAACAAATCCCCATCCTTCGGTCTTTGCCAGTAATCAGGGACTTTCTGACCACTTCGGTCTATCTTTTGTTACAGAAGTAACGAGTCGTCCCGCTCTTCGTTCAAAACCAAGCGGCCCTTGGACCAAATCCACCAACCCCTGAGGGCCAAGATGGCAAAGACTGTGTACTGACCCGCCGTCGGAAGCATGCCTTTGTGTACATAAAGGCCCACAGACAAGAGGTTAATAATCAACCACAAAGGCCAATTCCAGGTGTACCCTGCGGCCATCCATAACATCGCCGTTATTGCCAGAGCCGATGTCGTGGCATCCCAGACAACCACCGTGCTGTCTGTAAAATAGCGCAACAATCCCCAGAACAAAAACCAAGCCATCAAGCCGGTTCCCGTACCTATCCAAAAACCTTGGGCATCCATTGGACGTACTGGCACAAATCCTTCATCCGACTTCCGTTGACCCCATGCAAACCAACCCACAAAACCCATGACGGTATACCACCCGTTAATCACAGCGTCCGCATAAATCCCGTGAAGTGCGCAAAGCACGATATAGGTTGTCGTGCTCAAAACTCCGCTGATATAGCCCCGGCGACGTCCGCCACCCAGATCCCAAACGCCCCAAATCCCCAGCAAGGCGGCCCCGGTTTCGACCCAAAAAGCCGTCCCCAGGCTTTCCATTAAAGCTTGGCCTTGACTTCAATGCGTTCGTAACCCTCGATCAGGTCACCAACTTTGATATCATTGAAATTTTGGATGTTAAGACCGCATTCGTAGCCCGTCGCCACTTCTTTGACATCCTCTTTGAACCGCTTGAGCGATGCCAATTCGCCGGTATATATCACAACCCCATCGCGAAGAACGCGGACTTTGGTGTTCCGATTGATTTTGCCGTCCAAAACCATACAACCGGCCACAGAACCCACTTTGGTGATTTTGAAAACTTCGCGGATTTCGACATTGGCCACCACTTTTTCCTCAAAAGTCGGGGCAAGCATGCCTTCCATCGCGCTCTTGATTTCGTCAATGGCATCGTAAATGATGGAATACGTTCGGATATCGATTTCTTCTTGTTCCGCCAGACGACGTACCGATGCCAAGGGCCGCACCTGGAAGCCAACAATAATGGCATCCGAGGCCGAAGCCAACATGATATCCGATTCCGTAATCTGACCAACTCCTTTGTGAACCACATTGACCTGGATTTGCTTGGTCGACAATTGCAACAGCGAATCGCTCAAGGCCTCTACGGAACCATCCACGTCACCCTTTACAATCAAGTTTAGCTCTTTGAAATTACCAATGGCCAAGCGTCTGCCAATTTCATCCAAGGTGATGTGCTTGCGGGTACGCATGCCCTGTTCCCTCATCAGCTGTTGACGCTTGTTGCTAATTTCACGAGCTGCCGATTCGCTTTCGGCAACATAAAAGCGTTCACCTGCGGTAGGGGCTGTCGCAAAACCAAGAATTTGAACCGGTTGGGCCGGGCCAACTTTGGCGATTTTCTGACCTCGTTCGTTTTGCAAAACCTTGACGCGTCCATAATGAGCCCCTGCCAAAATAGGGTCCCCGGTCTGTAGCGTTCCTGATTCAATGAGCACCGTGGCCACAACGCCCCTTCCTTTGTCCAAAGAGGCTTCGATAATGGTTCCAACGGCTCGCTTGTCGGGATCGGCTTTGAGTTCCAAGACTTCGGCTTCCAAAAGGATTTTTTCGAGGAGCAATTCCACGTTCAAACCCTTTTTGGCCGAGATTTCTTGGTCTTGGTATTTTCCACCCCAGCTTTCAACCAAAATATTCATGGCCGATAATTGTTCCCGGATTTTCTCTGGGTTGGCCTCTGGGCGGTCAATCTTGTTAATGGCAAAAATCATGGGGACACCGGCCGCCTGCGCGTGGCTGATGGCTTCCTTGGTCTGAGGCATGACTTTGTCGTCGGCCGCAATGACAATGACGACAATATCGGTGACTTTGGCACCCCGAGCACGCATCGCCGTAAAGGCTTCGTGACCCGGTGTATCCAAAAAAGTAATGTGTTTGTTGTTGGGAAGGGTTACTTCATAGGCGCCGATGTGCTGCGTGATACCCCCCGCTTCGCCGGCAATCACATTGGCCTTGCGGATATAGTCAAGCAACGAAGTTTTACCGTGGTCAACGTGACCCATGATGGTCACAATGGGGGCCCGTTCCTGCATGTTATCAGGATTGTCGGCTTCCTCCAACATCGGCTCGTCGGCAGCTGCGGAAATAAAGCTCACATCGTAACCAAACTCATCGGCAACCACCACAATGGTTTCGGCGTCAAGGCGTTGGTTGATGGTGACGACAATACCCAAGGCAAAGCATTTCATAATGACCTCGCCAACAGCCACATCCATCAATCCAGCCAATTCACCGGTCGTAATAAATTCGGTGAGTTGCAGTTTGGTTTTGCCACCCCTGTTCTCCTTGTTATTGTCTTGACTGTTGCTTTCCTCGCCTTCCAAACGCCGCATTTGTTTTTTGAACTTGGAGCGGGTATTGGTCCCCTTGCCGCTTTGAAGGCGTGCCAGGGTCGCTTTGATTTGATCTTGAATTTCTTTTTCGGTCAACTCGGCTTTGGGGCCGGTTGCAGCTGCGCCGCGGCGACCTGGGACCTCGCCGGTACGGCCTCTAGGTGGGCGGGCCGATACCGAGCCAACACCGCTAACGCTGGGTCTTTGGTTGGGGTCTGCCGCAGCTCCAGGTTCCGGCGTGCTGCCGTCAACCCTTTTCCGTTTTCTTTTGCCCACCTGGTCCGTCGCGGAGGAAGCAACCGGCTTACGTTTTTGGAATTGACTGACATCTATTTTTCCTAAGACGGTGGTTCCTTGCAATCGATCCGCCACAGCGCGCACCAATTCCTCTGGCGTATCTTTCTTTTCGCCTTCCGGCTTGTTCTCTTCCGATGAGGGCGCTGGTTGGGTCTCTGCTGTTGGATTTTCTTTTGGGGCGGCGGTAGGTTTGGCTCCCTTGGATACGGCTGCTGGCTCCGCACCCTCGCCTTGGAGTTGATTTTCAGGGGTTGGTTCCTGGGCGGGCGTTGTTGCTTCCGCCTCCGACGAATCGCTTTTTTTCTTTGATTTTTTGGGACCTTTGGTCGCCTCTGTGGACAAATCAATTTTGCCCACTACTTTGAGCCCTGTTACAGGCTCTGCCTTGGCCTCGACCACGGGCTCTGGGGTGGGTGTATGATCCGGGGTCTTTTCCGGCTCGGGAACTACCGTTTCGGTTTTAGGAGCCTTGGGGAGCTCCGCTTCTGCCTTCTTGGCCTTGGCCGGGGTGGTGCCCGTGTTGGTTCCCATTCCTTTGATCAGAACCTCCTTCTGTTCAGCCCTTGATTTGGGCGACTGGCTAACAGATTTCTGGTCAAGCACCAAATCCTCCTTCCCGGCTTTACCAATATGGATTTGGGCGGCTTGTTCTTTGATCTTTTTGTCCTGACCAAAATCCCTCAGGAGCGCCTGGTACATTTCGTCCGAGATCTTGGCATTCGGATTGGACTCAACACTGAATCCTTTGGATGCCAGATGCTCCACCAAGTGCTGAACACTGATGTTGAACTCTGTTGCGGCTTTTTTGACTCTGACGGTTCCTTCGGACATTCTGTTGGGGTCTGGTTAAAAGGTATAGGGTTAATGTTCTAGGGACGCTTGATTTATTCGAATTCGGATCTCAGGATTGCCAAAACCTGGGCGGCGGTTTCTTCCTCAAGTT
>RFPG01000021.1 GCA_009926245.1 Sphingobacteriia bacterium
GGTTTGGCCATGGATGCCAAAAGCAAATTACCCTGGCTATAGGATTCGGCGTGGGCGATGACCCATTTGCCACTGCGCTTGAAGCGCTCAAGGCCTTCGCGGACCTGGTCGCGCTGGGTCATGTCCCCCTGCACTTCGCTCAGATCCAGAAAGATCCCCTGAATCTTGGGGTCCTTGGCGGCATGGTGAAGGACTACCAAAAGTTCCTGCACCGAAACCCCTTCGTTGGATTGAAAATTCATCCAATCAAAATTGGACAAGGGGTTTTCGCTGCTTCGTTCAACCAAGGGTTGATCCAGTTGCAAGTGAAGAATGGACCCTGATTCAACTTCGAAGGAGGAGCCACTCCCACCGGAGGCAGCAACGCCGGCGATGATCACCACCACAAGGAGGAAGCCCAGGATTTGGAAAAGGAGGAGGCCCAGCATAGTGGCCAAAACGGTTCTAAAAAATGATTTCATGGATTCGCTTTAAAAAAGAAGGTTGAAGAAGTGTCAAAAGTGGGGGTGGTTATTTATTTAGGGCTCGGATTCAATGGCCTTGATACAGCGAGCCAACTCAACCAATAACGACCAAGTCAAAGGTAAACGATAACATGCATCGCAAAGCAATCATAGGGCTGGGTAGCAACCTGGGCGACCGATACGACAACCTCCAAAAGGCCCTACAATGGCTGGAGAATGTGGTTGCTCCGCCCTTGGCAGCCTCCTCCGTCTGGGAGTCGGAACCTTGGGGATACCAAAGCACCCATCCTTATCTCAACAGGGTCGTTATCCTCTCCACTGATTTGGAGCCTAAGGCCTTGCTTCGGGTCTTGCTGGGTATTGAACGGCGAATGGGGCGGGATCGGCAGGCCGAACGCGCAACAGCGGATCGTCCCATTGATTTGGACCTTTTGGGGATGGAAGACCTGGTGGTGACCGAAGACGGTCCCGATGCGTTGGTTTTGCCTCATCCCCGCATGCACCTAAGGCGATTTGTCTTGGAGCCTCTCAACGAAGTTTGGCCCCGCTGGGTTCATCCGGTTTTGGGTCAGTCGGTTGTTGAATTGCTCAAAAACTGCACGGATACCTCGGCCCCCGTCCGGGTGGAGCCTGTCGTCAGTGGTATGGAAACCCTGGCCTAAGCCAGCAGGCATGGCGAAAGGATCCCACCGCAAATACATCGTTATTGAAGGCAATATCGGGGCTGGCAAAACGACCTTGGCCACGCGCCTAGCCGCCGATTGGGGCATGCCCCTGCTCCTCGAGAAGTTTTTGGACAATCCCTTTTTGCCCCTTTTTTACCAACATCCGGAGCGTTACGCTTTTTCAACCGAAACGGCCTTTTTGGCCGAGCGTTATCGGCAAATGCACGAAGAAATGGAGGCGTTGGATTGGAAGAACCAGGGCTTGGTCGCCGATTATACGTTCTACAAAAGTCTGGTTTTTGCTTCCAAGACCTTGGCCCCTCAAGAGGCCGCTTTGTTTCGGGATTTGTTTGGTATCGTGAATCGGCAGCTACCCCAACCGCAGCTCTTGGTTTATTTGAGCAGTCCTCCGTCCCGATTGATGAGCAATATTCGGTACCGTGGCCGGGATTTTGAGCAAAGTATTACCCCGGATTACCTGGCGGAGGTCGAGAGTTCTTACCGGAATTTTCTGGCTCAAGCCGGGGGACTTCGTTGCCTATGGGTGCATTGGGACGAGGGGGTGGACTTGCAGGCCGAAGAAGATCGGTATCAGCGCTTCAAGGAGTTCTTAAGCGGAGATTTTCGGTACGGACTAACGACGGTCAATCTGGGGGATCTTTGAACGTGAACAGCCCCAAACTTCTCTTCTTGGGCTTTATTTTGGGCCATGCTTAGAAATTGGCTTGCCTTGAGGTCCCGGATGGCCACTGGTCCTGTTGGGGGGATCTTGATGGCGCTATGGATATGCTTCGGCGGCCTATCGGCGGCCTTGGCCCAAGGCACGGGATCCTTGGGGGGATTGGTCACCGATGGCGACGACAAGCTCCCTTTGATTGGGGTGAACGTGGTGATCAAAGGCAGCAGCCTAGGGAGCTCCTCCAATCTGGATGGACGATACCTCTTGAACAAAATACCCACCGGGACCTACCAGGTGGAAGTGACTTACCTGGGTTACGAAAAAAAAGTTTTTACAGGCATACGAATCCGTCCCAACCAAACCGAAACCCTCAACATCGTCCTTCGGAGGTCGGCCGTTACCATGGACCAGGAAGTGGTGGTGGTGGGGGACAAGCCCTTGATTGATTTGGAACAGACCCGTACCGAACAAAGGATAGGGCAGGAAAGCATCGAGGCGGCTCCATCGCGCTCGGTCCAATCGGTCTTGAACACCCAGGCAGGCGTGATGTTGAATCCCGAAGGTCTAAGCATACGCGGCGGCCGCACGTATGAAACGGCTTTTGTGATCGACGGGGTTTCGGCGACGGACCCTTTGGCAGGTACGGGGTTTGGTATCGATTTAGGTACCAATTCCATTGACAAAATGGAAATCGCCACCGGTGGTGGGGATGTGGCTCAGGGCGATGGCTCGGCGGGAATCGTCCGGACCCGGACCCGATCGGGCGGGGATCGCTGGGCTTATTCCCTGACGGCTCGTTCGGATCGGTTGGGCGTTAACAACCAATGGAATTCGGTGTGGAACAACCAGGTCTACGAGGGCACCCTGGGTGGCACGATTCGTGGGCTCTTCAAGCAACCCCTTCGAGTTTTTACCTCGTTCAAGGGGACTTTTGATGATCAGTATTTTCGAACCCCTGCCCAGCAAGTCAAATCGTCGTTGTACCCTACCACGGGTCTGTCGCCGATGCAGGACAATCGTTGGGCGGGCATGCTCAAGCTAGATTACGCCTTTCATCCCGGCCTTCGATTGAGCGGAACCTATTTGCGTTCCCTGACCATCAACCAGGATGTCAACATGCTTCGGATTATCGGGAACGATGCGCCTTTCTTGCCGGGGTATCAATTTGAATTTGCCTTGCAACCGGACAATGCCCTGACCTATACACACGATACCAACCTCGAAAGTCTGCAACTCAATCACACCACCTCCAAGCGCTTTTCCTATACCGTCAATGCATCCCGTCTCTACGTCCGACTGCGGGCGGATGCCAACGGAAGGGACTGGCGCCCGGATGAAGTGGACTCGGAGTTTGATCCCAATTCCATCGTCACCTTTCCGGTGACCTATTTTAATCCCGGGGATTCCCAGGTCTTTGTAAACCCGGGACCGGGACTATACAACAACGGGGGTATCGGAACCCTTTGGCACGACCACTATGTTCTGGAGTACACCGTGAAGGCCTCCGGTAATTATTACTACAACTCGCGGGGCGATCGCTTAATTTTTGGGGGAGAATTCAAAGACCAGGATTTGCAATGGGTTGACATTATCCGTCCTTGGATTGGGGCTCCCATCCCGTTGGCTGACGGAACTTTTTCCCAGAGTTTTCGTTTGGGTGATTACAGCGATGTTTGGAGGGTTCAGCCCAAGAGAGGGGCCTTTTTTGTTTCGAACAAACTCAAATACCTGGGCTTGGTCGCCGAGGCCGGTCTGCGCTTGGAATATTGGATGCCGGGTTCCTTTGTAGACAATGCGGTTGGGGATGCCCGCTCTCCCATCCGGGACGAAATCCGGGCCGATTACCTTCAGAATACTTTTAATGTTATGGGCCTTCGGACCAAGGCTCGCCTGCTCCCCAAGCTTTCGGCTTCCTTTCCAATCCGCGAAAACCAGGTCCTGTACTTTAATTACAACCATGCCATGGTGATGCCGCATCCCAGTTGGATGTATCAGGGCTTGAATCCTTTGTACCAGGATCGATCGGTCTTGGCCCGCGTTGGCAACCCGGACCTTAACCCCGAAATGGATATTTCCTACGAGTTGGGGCTGCGGACCCAGCTAACGCCCAACGATGCCCTCACAGTAACGGCCTATTGGAAAGACAAATACGATTTTATTACCGCGGCCTCGACCCAGATTCGGGATTTTACCGGCCGGGAAATCACGAGGACCCTTCGAATTAATTCGGATTATGCCCGCATTCGGGGTTTGGAATTGGGTTATTTCAAGCGGATTGGGAATTGGTTCCAGTCCCAGGTATCGGCAGCTTATATGGTTGCTCGCGGTCAGAGTTCTTCTGCGAGCGAGGCCTTGACCTCCATCCTGAACACCGGGAATCGGCAGGATACCAAAGAGACTTTTTTGGCCTGGGATGCACCTTACGATATCAAGGGCAATGTGATCCTGACCTTGGACCGCAAGCGGGGTTGGTGGGGGTCCTCTTTTCTCAACCATTGGTCTTTGTACCTGGAGGGGGTGCTGCGTTCCGGCCGACGTTATACCCCGTTTACGTTTCAAGGAGTGGAACCGGTTTCTGGCCGGCCCATCTACGAGAGGGACCCCCGTCCCGAGGCTTTGTGGTCCGCCTTGGGTGAGGGTCAGCGCTGGATGGATTTTTCGTTGCGCAAATGGTGGAACAAAGGGGATTTTCGTTGGGAATTCTCATTGCAGGTGACCAATCTAATGAATCGCTTGAACGCCATCATACCCAACCCGGTGACCGGAAGAGCTTGGGAGCCCGGCGACCCAGTCCCTTCCAGTTGGCGGGACCCGGCCTTTTTGGATCCTCGGGATGCGCGCTCCCGCGGTTTACCCCCTGACAACCCGGCCCGCTACATGGCACCAAGGCATTTTATGTTGGGGATAGCTCTCAAGTACCGTTGAGTTTCTGGCGCGGCGACTACCGGGGCTTGGGCTTGGCGCTACCCTCCGCGCCCTTGGGGTTTGATCAACCCGGTCCGGATTGGTCCGGGATGAAAGTTTCGAGTCTTAACAAGCCTCTCCTGGAAGAATGGGACATGGTCTCGCAAATCATGGATGAGGGCGATGTGGAGCGTTGGATGAAGCAGGCCCCGCATCCCTTCGCTATGGCCTATGCGGGTCATCAATACGGGCATTTTACGATGTTAGGAGACGGAAGGGCCTTGCTCGTCGGCGAATGGCAGAATGCTTCCAATCAATGTTATGATATTCATCTCAAGGGGAGCGGACCTACCTCTTTTGCGCGTCGTGGGGATGGCCAAGCGACCCTGCGCTCCATGTTGCGCGAATTTTTGATTAGCGAAGCTTTGCATGGTTTGGGCGTACCCACAACCCGTTCTTTGATGGTTCTAGAAACCCCTCACAAGGTCTGGAGGGATTACGACCAAAGGGGGGGTGTCCTGGTTCGCGTTGCGCCTCACCATGTTCGAATTGGCACGTTGGAATACGCCATCCGCGCTTTGAATCCGGATGACTACGCCCTCTATGCCGGGGCGGTCCTTCAAAGAACCACCCAATGCTGGGCAAAGGAGCCATCCTTGGGTCCAGAAAAGAGTCTTTATACACCAAGTTCTTGGCGTCCAGAGGCGGTTGTGGCCTTCTTTGTGGACTGGTCTTTGCGACAAGCCGAGCTCTTGGCGCATTGGATGCGCGTTGGCTTTGTACACGGAGTACTCAATACCGATAACATTAGTTTGCTAGGGGTGACGATGGACCTGGGCCCCTGCGCCTTTGTGAATGCCTACGATTTAAACCGAAGCTTTAGCTCCATCGATACGCAGGGTCGTTACGCTTGGGGTCATCAAGTGGAGGTGATGGAATGGAATGCGAGTGTTTTGTTATCGTGTCTTTTGCCTTTGTTGGCGGATGATGGAAATACGACGAATGCGATGCCGGTGGCCAGGGCTCTTTTGGATCAATTTCGAGCCCAATGCCAGGAGGCCAAGACGAGGATGCACTTTCGAAAGTTGGGCTTGGATTCCGCCAAAGGCCATGGG
Organism: Sphingobacteriia bacterium; assembly: GCA_009926245.1. Lineage (GTDB taxonomy): Bacteria > Bacteroidota > Bacteroidia > UBA7662 > UBA7662 > SYHX01. Next base: position 5,828 of record RFPG01000021.1, read on the forward strand.
GACGATCGCGTTCTGGCCTTGGTGGAGGAATGGCAGTCGTGGTTATCGGTCCAACAACCTGATTATGCCTTGGTCTATTTGGAATTAGAAAAGATCCTTGCAGAGACGTTGGAGGGAGGGCCCTCCAAGGATTCGGGGTCTTCGCTGGATTTCGATTCCATCTTCAATGCGAATCCTCAGAGCCTTCCATCGGGGGCTTGGTTGTCAGGTTGGTTAAGGGTATTGGGGGAATCCGAAGGGGGGGATTCCGCCGCTTTGCATCGTATGCAGGAAAACAACCCCTCCTTGATTCCTCGGAATCATTGGGTGGAACAGGCTCTGGACCAAAGGGTGCTGCATGGAAGCACCGGATTGTGGGATGAACTTAGGACTGCGATGGAGAATCCGTACCAACGTCACGATCGATTCAAGCACTTGAATCAACCTCCCCAACACGGTGATGCGGGGTATCAAACGTTCTGTGGAACCTGATCGGGGTGAGTGGGCCTCATCCCATGGCCCGCCGGGCGGCCTCCCAAAAAAGAATCCCTGCACATACCGAGACATTGAGGCTGTGTTTGGAACCCCATTGGGGAATCTCAAGGGCCCAATCGCAAAGGGCTAAGAGCTCCGAGTCCACGCCATCGACCTCGTTTCCAAAGACAAATGCCAGGGGTTGATGCCCGTCCCAAACCCACTCGGTTAGGGATACCGATGGCTCGGCTTGCTCAACGGCGACCAGGGTGTATCCTTCGGATCTCAAATGAATCAGGGCCTCTTCTGGATGCTCCCATCCCCTCCAGGACACGGCTTTTTCGGCTCCCAAGGCGGATTTGTGGATGTCCCGGTGCGGCGGATGTCCCGTGAAGCCACAGAGCACCAATTCCCGGAGAGCAAAGGCATCGGCACTTCGGAAAATACTCCCGACATTCTGCAAACTACGCAGGTTGCACAGGACAGCCACGACAGGAATTTTGGGGTTATTTTTGAACTGGTCCAGATCAGGTCGGTTCAGTTCGGGCATGGTCTTGAGGCGCACGGGTTCGTTTTGGGGGTCTTGGACGAAATCAACCAAACCTACGAAGCCTTGGCCGTTTCCTCAAGCCCCCATCCGATTCCATCGCCCCCTGAGGTCCCTTCGAGAGTCGATCCAATCTTCGTCCATAACCCTTTCTAGATATGTCGGCCAAGTCCGCTAGTGAAACGCCCTTGATGAAGCAATACGCCCAAATCAAGGCTCGTTACCCCGGAGCCCTTCTGCTTTTTCGGGTGGGGGATTTCTACGAGACCTTTGGGGAAGATGCAGTCCAATGTTCCAAAGTCCTGGGCATCACCCTGACCAAACGCGCGAACGGCGCGGCCTCCGAAATAGCCCTGGCGGGTTTCCCCCATCATTCCCTGGATCAGTACCTGCCTCGTCTGGTGCGATCCGGCCTGCGGGTGGCGGTTTGTGATCAAACCGAGGACCCCAAGGCCGCCAAAGGGATTGTCAAAAGAGAGGTGACCGAATTGGTTTCTCCCGCCGTTGCCTTTAGCGATTCGTTGCTGGACCATTCTCGTAACAATTATTTGGCGGCGGTGTATATCTCAGCTGGAGGCCTGGTGGGCTTGGCCTTTTGCGACGCCAGCACCGGGTCCTTTCAGGCAACGCAGGTGGACCCGGATCAAGCGATCGGCCTGCTTCAACGGTATGGGCCCCGGGAAGTTCTGGGCAGCAAACAAGGAAAGACAGCGTTAAAAGCCCAATTTGGAGAAGCATGGGCTTGGCAGTGGTTGGAGGATTGGGTATGGGAAAGCGATAGTGCACGCCAAAGAATCGAACGACAATTTCAAAGTCGTTCCATCAAGGGCTTTGGACTGGAGGGCATGGATGCCGCCCTGATGGCGGCCGGAGCCGTCCTCCATTACCTGAACGAAACCCGGCGGGATGGCCCCTTGCCTTTGGCGGGTTTATCCAGGTTGGATCCTGGGGAGTCCCTTTGGATGGATCCTTTTACCCTCAAGACGTTGGAATTATTGGAACCCCAACAAAGCGGGGGGATGTCCTTGGCAACTTGCCTGGATGACGCCGTTACGCCGATGGGGCAACGACTGCTTCGGCGTTGGTTGGCCTTCCCATTGCGCTCCCTCGAGGCGATCGAAGAACGATTGCGGGTGGTGGATTACCTGGTAGCGCATCCAGAGATTTGCGAGGAGCTTCGCAGGGTCCTGGAAGGAGTCGGGGACTTGGAGCGTATGGCGGCCCGGGTCGGGGTTTTGCGCTGTGGACCCCGTGAAATGGTTCAGGTAGCTCGTTCCCTCGAGGCGGCCTCTGCGGTCTGCGACCTGCTCAAGTCCGGGGATGCGTCGGCCCCCTGGCAGCCTTGGTTGCAGGGAATGGATCTCTGCGAAGACTTGAAGGATCGTATTCATAACACATTGAGCGATAGCGCTCCTGCTCTTCTTTCCAAAGGAGGGGTCATCCGGGAGGGCTATCATCCCGAATTGGATGAACTTCGCTCCTTGAAAGAAGACGCCAAGGGAACCATGCAACAGATGGTTCAGGACGAGATCCAAAGAACCCGCATTCCATCCCTCAAAATCAATTACAACCAGGTCTTTGGGTTTTATTTGGAAGTAACCCACGCCCACAAAGACAAGGTTCCTTTGAATTGGATCCGAAAGCAAACCTTGGTCAATGCCGAACGGTACATTACCCCCGAATTGAAGGCCTTCGAAGAAAGGTACTTGACGGCGGACCATCGAATGCAGGAATTGGAATCGTCGCTTTACATCGAACTCCAACACCAAGCTTCCCTAGAGGTGCCCCGCTTGCAACAGACGGCCTCGCTCCTGGCCTCGTTGGATGTTCTTTTGGGCTTTGGGAACCTAGCCCTTCAGCGGGATTACCACCGACCCCAACTTCGTCCACATGCGGGTATCCGTGTTCAGGCTTTGCGTCATCCTGTTCTGGAGCGACTCTTGCCGGCATCGCAGCCTTATGTCCCCAACGACCTTGACCTGCATCCCGAAAAGGAACAAATTTGGATGATTACGGGGCCCAACATGGCGGGCAAGTCCGCATTGTTACGGCAAACGGGATTGATGGTGGTGATGGCACAGGTTGGCTGCTACGTGGCCGCCCAATCGGCCGAAATCGGCTTGGTGGATAAGTTGTTCACTCGCGTTGGGGCCTCGGATAATTTGGCAGCCGGTGAATCCACGTTCATGGTCGAAATGCAAGAGATGGCAACCATTTTGCATCATATGACGGGCGAAAGTCTTTTGTTATTGGATGAAATTGGTCGTGGCACATCCACCTACGACGGAATCAGTCTGGCTTGGGCTGTAGCAGCCTATTTGCACGAGCATCCTCGGCTACGGCCTCAGACCCTCTTTGCAACCCATTACCACGAACTCAATCGGATGGCCTCCCTCTATCCCCGCATGGCCAATTACCATGTGTCGGTGGCCGGTGAAGGGGATCATTTGCAATTTCTTCGAATTCTTCGACCCGGAGGCTCCTCCCATAGTTTTGGATTGCATGTCGCCCGCATGGCCGGTGTACCACCCGCTGTCTTGGACATGGCTCGAACGGTCTTGGCAGGCCTCGAAGCCGGTCGGGATATCCCGGGTTCAGATCCGGATACCCCAAGCGCGGGTTCCCGTTCGACCCGCCCCCTTCAATTGCAATTGTTTGAATCCGGCGATCCAGCCGAAGGCAGGTTGGCTGACGCCTTGCGTCAATTGAATATCAATGATTTGACCCCGCTCGAGGCCTTGCATTGGTTGGCCGAACAACAAACGCTGTTGGGTCGCAAGTCCCAAGCTTAGTTTATTCCAGATCTTCTTCGTCCCAGTCCAGGGGATGGATGAGCAGGGTGCTATCCGGGACCGCCAGATGGCGATAAACCGAGGGGCGCAGCCCCACATCGCGACGGGCGGAGTCTTCGACCGGCAACCAACCTCGACGATAAAAACGATCCCTGATGGCGGTATAAATTCCGTTGCGAGGCGACACCTTGCCGTCGGGTTCTAACAAATGTTGAAGAACCCGGGGTCGCGGTACCAAACCGGCCAGAAATACACATTGAATGGGGTCAAGTTCCGAAGGGGACATATCAAAATAATGACGCGATGCTTCCCCAATCCCCCAGATATTTTCGCCAAATTCAATCACATTCAGATAAACCTCCATCATGCGGGTTTTGGTGGTTAGTCGTTGATTTTCGATCAGCCATGTCAACAAGAACTCTTCGGATTTGCGGGCAATGGTTTTCCGTGGATGCAAGAAGACGTTTTTGACGAGCTGCATCGTGATGGTGCTGCCCCCGCGGGCAAATTTGCCTTGTCGGTAGTTCTGGGCAAGGCTGCGGCGAAATGCTTCGGGATAAAAGCCTTTGTGTTGATAGAAATCCCCGTCCTCCCCCGTCATGACGGCCTGTTGCATGGCCAAAGGGATGCGATCCAAGGGGGTGTAATAGGGGTTGGAAGGGCCTACGGTGATGGTTCGTTGGGGCTGCCCGTTCCGAATGACGGTATGTTCAAAAGGACCGTTCATTCGACGTAAATCGGTGGATCCCATGCGGGTGATTTGGAAGCCTTTTTGATCCAGGGAACTGCGAAGTCGGCATTGTTGCGGGGCTTGGTCTTCGAGTTGTAGCGAAAAGCGGAAGCGCAGCTGACCTCGTGCTTGCATTCCCCGGGTTTTGTCAAAGAGGCCCTGCGGTAGGCTGGCCAGGAAAATCGTCGCGGGGCTCCAAGCGGTGGTCAAACGCAAATCCCAGCGAGCATCACGTCCCCGATCAGCCAGGGCATAGACCCGAACCGGCAGGCGGTTCATCCGAAAAACCGTTCCACTATCCACTTCTACGAAGTCGGACCCGGCTCGGCCTTTGAAACGACCGGACAAAAGAGGCAGGTGCACGGCATCGGCCGAAAGCCGCGGATGCTGGACTTGGATTCCGGTGGCTCTTCCATGGGCATTCCAGCTCAAGACGCCCTTTTCCATAACAAATTCCTTGATTGTCAGAATGCTCTCGCCCAACCCCAAGGTCAGCCCTAGTTTCCGTTGGACCCAAGGCACAAAAAAAGTTTTCTGACCCATGGGGGTCAACCGCAGGGTCCCGGTGATGCTGCTTCGGTCCAAATTTCCTTCGAGCCGCACGGCGCCGCTCTCCTGATTTTCACGAACCTTCAATCGACCGTTGATTTGGTTGCTTTGGTAGGTCAAAAAGGGCAGTCCTATGCTGGTGATTAAGGTATCGTTCCGGTACGATACATACGAGTCTTTGATTTGAAAATCAGGGGGTAGGCGATCCAATATCTGGGTTGCAAAGTCGTAAATCCTTTGGTTGATCGGGGATTTAGGTTCGCTTCCCGTGGCTGTGGAATCTTGGGTTGGCTTGAGGAGAGGACAAATGTTACAGACGGACCCCGTTTGTACGGCCTGCAGGCGAAGGCCTTTCAGGTGAAGGCCTTGTAATCGGAGTTCTCCGGTCAGGAGTCGTAACAAAGCCGGCTTGGCTGTCATCTCCGCCACGGTGACCAAGGGTTTCTGTTGAAAAGTCACCGCCAAATCATGGATTTGTAGGGTCGCAAAACCACTGAATTCCAGTCGCTTCGATGATAATTGATAGCCTAGATTTTCGGAACGTTGGATGGCCTTTGTCCAGGCATAATCCAAGAGGCGATGCCTCAGACCGAACCATCCCAGCAGACCCAACCCGAACAGCAATCCTACCAAAAGGAGGGAGAACCAAGCACGGCGCCGCAATCGGCTGGAAAGAGGACCCAATCGCATGCCCAATTCAGCGTTCAAAAAACCGTCCCTCGTAGGGTTGCAGCGTGATATTCGCTGGCAATAGTTCCGGCCCACTTGGGGCGGGACTGTTGAGGGGGCCGGCCAGGGCACAGGTCCAGGGTCCAGTACGCAGAGCAGGAGGTACGTTGAAGGTGACGGCTCGGTTCCTCACGTTGATAACGGCCAAAGTGCTATCCGATCCGACTTGCTTTTGGAGGCATATCAAATCAGG
>RFPG01000201.1 GCA_009926245.1 Sphingobacteriia bacterium
GCTCAATTCAGAGGGAAACAAAGGCCCTTTGCCGGCCAGCCCTACTTTCTCCAGGCAATAGGCGACCCTTTCCAGCATCTGGGCCCGGGGTGCCGGTTTGAACATCCGAAGCGGAAAAAGCAGGTTGTCCTCTACACTCAGTGAATCAAAAAGGGCCGCGTTCTGAAAAAGCATGCCAATGTTTTGACGCAGGATTTGTTTCTCACTCCGGTCCATGGTCCCCAGCGACGCGTCTTCATAAAAAAGGTCCCCTTGGTCCGGAATCACCAAGCCCACCATGATTTTCATCAAGACGGACTTGCCGCTACCGCTGGCTCCGATGACCATATTGATCCGACCCGGGCCGAAGGAAGCGTGGATGTCTTGGAGGACTTGCTGTTCCCCAAATCGTTTGCCAATGCCTTGCAAGTGGATCATAACAACAATTCAGCCAGGATATAATCCCCCAACAAAATGAGAATACAGCAATAAACCACCGCTTTGGTGGAAGCGCGGCCGACTTCGAGGGCACCGCCTTGGACGTGGTACCCGTGGTAGGCCGAAACCGAGGAAATGAAAAAGGCAAAGGTGAAGGCCTTGCACATCGCAAAGAAGACATCGTAGGCCAGAAAAGAGGATCGGGCTCCTTCGATAAACTGATCGTAGGTGATCAACCCGGTCAGCTGACAAATCACCATGCCTCCGGCGATGGCCGTGGAAATCGAAACCACCACCAGCAGGGGGATCATCGTCAGGCAGGCCAGGACCTTGGGGCCGACGAGGTAGGCCACCGGGTTCACGCCCATGATTTCGAGGGCGTCAATTTGTTCAGAACTGCGCATATAGCCCAGTTCCGATGCAATGTTGGAACCTATTTTGCCGGCCAAAACCAAGGAAGTAACCGAGGGTCCCAGTTCCAGAATGCTGGAATTGGTGACAATGGACCCTACGACGGTGAGGGAGATGTAGGGTGCAACCAATTGGTAAACAGTTTGAACTGCCGAAACACCCCCCATAAACACTGCTACAAAGGCCACAATACCGACCGAGCCCAAACCGATGGAGGCCATTTGGCGGACGGTTTCCTCCCAGTACATGCGTCCATTCTCGGGCTTGGATAGCATTTGGCGCAGCATGAGCAGGTAGCGCCCAAAGTGGAAGAAAAATTTCATTTCGCTCAAAATTACATGAAAGTAACCAGCTTCGGCGAGCGGTATGCCCCGTTCCAAGCATGGATGCCCTTACTTTTGGGTATGTCTACAACCATCAACGATCCAAATTCAGCCAAGCCTGTTCCACGCCGCGTGGCCGTTGTTACCGGGGTCAGTCGGGGCATCGGACGGGAAATCGCCGGTCAATTGCTAGCCCAGGGCTGGGTGGTTTATGGATGCGCTCGGCGTTCCCCCCAGGATTTGGAATGGTCGGATGATACGGGGCGCCTGCATTATGCATCGGCGGATTTGTCCACCGAAGCGGGTTGTCAAGGGTGGATCGACTTTGTGACCCAACACTGCGATCGGGTGGACATGCTGGTCCACAACGCGGGTTCCTTTGTGGCGGATACCCTGATGGATGCTCCGGCCGGTCAATTGGAAGGGCAGATGTCCCTGCATGTTTACAGCGCTTACCGCCTCAGCAGGGCCTTGCATCCGTTGTTGAAAAAGTCCGACCGACCCTATGTGTTCACGCTTTGTTCGGTGGCCTCTTTGAGGGCCTATCCCGGAGGGGCCTCCTATTGCATCAGCAAATTTGCTTTGCTGGGATTCACCAAAATGTTACGACAAGAATGGATCCAAGAAGGCATCGCTGTTTCGGCCATCTTACCCGGTGCTGTTTATACGGATTCTTGGTCCGCAAGTCCTTGGCCCCAAGAACGTTTGATGCCCCCCGCCGATGTGGCGGCGGCCATCTTGCATGCCTATTCGTCCTCGCCCCGGACGGTTTTTGAAGAAATTCTCCTTCGCCCCTTCCAAGGCGATTTGTAATCGTTGTTGAACGCAACGTTTGAGCGGACCGCATGACCGGATTCCCCCCATCCAAAAAAGGATCCATCCAAGGATATGTCCCACCCCTCGAGGGTGAAGCGGGATGCGACGAGGCCGGCAGGGGCTGCTTGGCCGGTCCGGTGGTCGCGGCCGCTGTGATCCTGGACCCCCAATCGGATTGGTCAATGTTAAGGGATTCCAAAAAACTATCCGAGGCACAGCGGGAACAATACGCTCAGCGCATCCGCGATCTGGCCCTAGGCTGGGCGGTGGGGATTTGCAGCCCGGCCGAAATCGATCAAATGAACATCCTGCAGGCCAGTATTCGGGCGATGCATCGGGCCTTGGAACAACTCGACTTGGTCCCTCAGTTGATTCTGGTGGATGGTAACCGATTCAAGGCCTGGGGGGAGGTGCCCCATCGTTGCGAAATCCGTGGGGATGGGCGTTTTTGCAGCATCGCTGCGGCCGGTATCCTGGCCAAAACCCACCGGGATGCCCTCATGATGGAAGCGCATAGTGGATTTCCAACCTATGGATGGGATCGTAACAAAGGCTACCCAACGGCGGAACACCGCAACGCCGTGCGAACGCTGGGCCCCACGCCTTTGCATCGCCTGACCTTCCAGATTCGCTGACCTTCGGGATTCGCTGAGACCTTCCGGCGGAACGTTTAGGGCTCCAGGAGCCGACGCAATCCGATGGTTTCGCGGTGCACATCGCGCACATCCCGGGCCGGCGTTCCAAAATACGTTTTTCCTCCAGGGATGGATTTGGTAACCCCCGATTGCCCCAGCACATTCGCGCCTTCCCCAATATCGATGTCTTTTTGAACGCCCACTTGGCCCCAAAGACAGACCCCGTCGGCAATTCTGGTTTTGCCGCCGACCCCAACCTGCGCGGCGATCAGGCAGTTTTTGCCCACGACCACCCCGTGACCCAGGTGGACCTGGTTATCCAATTTGGTCCCTTCGCCCAAGATGGTATCGCCAGAAACCCCTTTGTCGATGGTACAGGCCGCTCCAATTTCGACCCCGTCGTGGATGATGACCCGACCGCAACTTAACAAACGATCGTAGGAACCGTTGGGTCGCTTTTTGTAATAAAAAGCATCGGCCCCCAAAATGGAGCCGGCATGAATAATCACCCGGTCTCCGATGATGGTGTCGGGGTAGATCACCACATGGGGATGGATAACACAAGAGCGTCCAATGCGTACCCGGTCTCCTAACACAACGCCCTGCATGATCACGCTGTCTTCACCGATTTCGACGTCCTGGCCGGCATGGTATTGGTGACCCATGGGGTTGCTAAAAGGTCGGTAACGACGTACCAAGCTGTTGTAAACATCAAAAGGGGAGTCACAGACCAGCAGGCACTTTCCGGGGGGGCATTCCATTCGGTTGTTAATCAAAACAACGCTGGCAGGGGAGGACAATGCTTTGGGGTAGTATTTGGGATGGTCGCA
>RFPG01000202.1 GCA_009926245.1 Sphingobacteriia bacterium
ACGCCGCCCAAGGCGAGGGATTGGTGGACTGGTGGTGAACGCGATGCACCCTTTTGTAGAGCCAAGGAAGGTGCATCATCCGGTGGGCCCAATAAAAATAGGTATCATGCAAAAACAGGAGCAGCGGGAAAATCAAGAAATAATAAAGCCAGCCCCTTTGGCTGGGTAGGTCCATCAACCGGGTCCATGGACGGACCTTTGGATGAAACATCACAACCGTCACCACGGCTGCAAAAATCAAAATGGTGAGCAGGGAATAAAGTACCTCTCGTCGAAGGTCATGACGGCCCGGAAACCGAGGCTGAATCTTGCGAGAAAACCATGCCGAACGCTTCCAAACATAAAAAAGCAGAAAGGCAAACCCCGCAAACAAAACATAGCGTCCCCCTATTCTCCAAAGTACCGTTGGAAACGCTTCCCACCACGCAAAATTCGCTGCCATCCTTGAGCAGGTTCAAGTCCAAGGGATCAATCCAAACGTATTCGAAGCCCTTGGGGGGCATACTCGCCTACAAAACCCTGAAGCTCCACCGTGTAAAGCCCTCCTCGAAGCGAACCAGGATCCAATTCGTATCCGTTGTGTCGACGTTGAGAGGAATCCCAAGGCAAACGAAGCACGACCCTGCCAGTTAGGTCTCGAAGGACCCAAAGCAAACTTTGTTCAGCCGCAGCGGCCTCCCAAGATGCCAGAACTTCGTCCGATGCGACAATACGGAAGGGGCCATGAGTAGGATTCGGCCAAACAACGCAGGACTTGGAAGGACCCTGCGAAACCTTGCGAAGCGAGGCAGGCAAACGCAAACCAGCCCTGACCAAAGGCTGACCAAGAGGGTCCGCCCACTCCGTGCCAGGACCTAGCTCCCAAGACCACGGGGCGGGATGACCAACCGGGGTATGCTCAATTTCAAAGACGGGGTCATGGTCCTCAAGTTCCCATCCCTGTACATCGTTCCAAGCCAAGCGGAGTCGGCCATCCATCCATGAAACCACCGGCTTCTGCTCGCCCAAAAGGAATCGAACCCGAGGTTCACCCAAAAAGGCCGGCCAAGAAAGGTCCAAAGACAAGGCCCCTACCTTCCCCGAATAATTGGAACGGATCGTCGTTACCATGGGCAAGGCGGTTTGACCCCAAGAGCGATCCCACGTCCAGGATGCATCCTCATGTAAGTCAAAAGCCGTTGAGCCCCAACGAGCAGCGCCTGGAAAAAAAGAGCCATTGACGTCTCCGTAACACAGTCCTTGCAGGTTTCGGGAAACAGCCGCACCGTTGAGATTCAAGACTGCGGTATCAAAAACCCATTCTCCCGAAGGAAAGGAGTTAATCACATTGGCGTACCGGCGACTGATCACCAAAGCATCCGAAGCGTTCACCGTGCCCGATGCATTGACATCCCCCGCCTTGAGACGCAAACCGGTCAAAGGTTGGGCATTTGAAAAATGAAGGTTGGCCAAAAGCGCATCGGTGGCGTTCACGCCGCCCCAAGTTCGGCTCGTTTGAAGTTGCAGGGTTTTGTTACCGTTGGTATAACCGCTCAAGCTATAGGATCCCTGGGCATTGGTGACAACGGTGGCCTCTTGAACCAGGCTTGGGTAACTCAACAAACGAACGGTCACCGAGGACAATGGAGTCAATGATAGGTTGTTATAGGTGACAATACCTGTTAACGGCTGGGCCGCCGTGTTGTTAATCTGTACCAGGTAATCCTGGGTTTCACCCCATTGGTAAGCACCGCAGGCCTGGGTTGTGGTTGCATTTCCTCCCTCGTTGAGAACCACCCGCATCAGGCAGAGACCGGCCGATGCTTGAGGGGCCACCATGGGAATAGACGATGCGTTTAAGGTAGCCGAGGCTGTATTGGCCATAGCACCACCCATGATCATTTCGCTCACCTCAAATTGGTAATTGCGGTTGAAATCAATGAATACTTTGGCGTAGGCTGCGTAATTCCCTCCACAGGTTCCTTTGACCAGACTGGCAGCATAGGACTGCCCCATCGTCACCTGAAAAGGAGGCAGGTTGGTACGGTCCGTGTACGTTGCACAATTCCCGGCACCGGTGGGAGATGCGTAGGTGGTTCCGGCAAAGGTCCAAGACGCAATACGACTATCGGCCGGGTCGGTGGCCCCTGAAGCGCAAGCGGCAGCCCTTGCCCGAATGACGGCGTTTCGAGTAAGAGAATCCGAACCAAAAGAGTTGGTTACTCTCAACTTCACTTGGTACAGACCAGCTGATGAGAAAGTAAGAAGAGGCTGAGCATCGGTGGCCGAAGAACCGGAAACATAAGCCCATCCGGTGGACGGCGTTATCGTCCACTGACGAGTCGAGGGGACACCCACGGATTGGTCGGTCAATTGCACCGTATCCACCGTTCCGCCAAAATCAGCCACCGAATCGCTTACGGCAAAGGCAGCCGTGAGAGGACCCGGGGTTGCATTGACAGGTTGACATGAATTAGCGGTTAACAAACTGGCCCTTCGGGGACTGTTCGCCAGGACCGTCCACATGCGTTGAACCTGATTCAGGGTGAACAGGTTCATGCACTGATCATCCGAATAGTCCATGTAGTTTTGGACCATATCGGGCCCCGTGCACGATGAATGGGTGGTGGCGCAACCGTAATTCGCCGCATCCGAAGGCGGGGTATCGCCGCAATAATCCGTGGCCGTGCAGGACGAACCATCCCCCCAAATATGCCGCAAACCCAACCAATGCCCCACTTCGTGGGTGGCCGTCCGACCCCGGTTGTAAACTCCGGTGAATGGATTGGCCGGAGGACGTCCCACCGAACTATAAAGAAGCACCACCCCGTCGGTATTGGAGGCGCCGCTGTTGGTCAAACCCGCCAAACCCGATGAAACCGGAAACTGGGCATAACCCAAAACACCTCCGGAGATATTGACAACCCATATATTAAAATACCGAGTCGGATCCCATACCGTGGCCGGCTTGATCGTCGCATCAATGGCCGAGGTGGACCAAGACGCGCTTTGGCTAAAGGCCCAGCGAACAATGCCGGTACTGGTGTTCCCCTGAGGATCCCGCTGCGCAAGGCAAAAATTGATATTGGAACCGGAGGCCACCGCTCGAAACGCCGCCGGTGCGTTAAGTGTGTCAGAATTCAAACGCTTGAAATCTTCGTTCAGAATATCCACCTGCGATTGGATCTGTGCAGCAGATATATTCCATGCATCCGATGCGTTCTGATAGATCACATGGAATACAACCGGGATATTGTAATCCACCTCTGGACGAATACCGGATGAATTATCGGCAATTCGATTGGACATCCATTGTTCAAAGATTTGTTCTGATTCGCCGTGCTGCCCCTGCTGCATTCTGGCCTGGTGATGTTCGTGAGTATAACAACGAATTGATGAAGTCTGAGCTTCCGATTCGACCAAGGTGACGCCCCAAGCGAT
>RFPG01000203.1 GCA_009926245.1 Sphingobacteriia bacterium
CATATAATAAGGGCGTTATATATTATTTATACGTTAATTCCAAGGAACTTTCGGCCCGAAAAACATCTTCGATGCGCCCATCGCGGCCTACTTTGACAAATAGGGGCGTAGCATAGAGCACATAGGCTTCGACGGTGACCCCTTCCCTCCCGGCGGGATCGCGCCAATGGGTCCAACCCGGCAGGGTCGCCACGGTTTGATTCCAGGCTTGCACCGATCCACCGACCGATACCGTGGTCACCTTCCAGTCGGGGTGTTTGGCGGACCACCAGCGATGCAATTGGGGGAGCTGCTCCAGGCAATGCTCGCAGTCGGCGGCCCAAAACAGGTACAATCCTTCGGTGGGTTGGGCCCGAACCGGCCGACCGGCCCCATCCACCAGGCTGTCCAAAAGCGGGGGCACGGAACCAGGGCTAACGGGGGCATAGGGTCGGAGGTTGTCCTGCAATTTGGCCAGAAGCCCTGGGTCGTTGCAGCTGCTTTGGGCCGAAAGCAGGTGGGAAAGGAGCTGAAGAGCTTTGGGTTGTTGCATTTGTTGCAAACCCAAACGCACAAAATCAGCAACGGGCAAGAGCAGGGCCGGTTGGCTCTGGAAGAACCCCACGATGGATTCGGGATCGTTGATGCGTGCCAGCAGGTTTTGGTCTTCTTGCTCCAAAAGGAGGATTTGCTTTTGGGCAGAGCGATGCAATTCGTCGGCATCGGGAAATTCACGGCGCAGGCTGATCAGCAATTGCCGGAGGGAACGCAGGCGCAAAAGGCTTTGCCGCGTTTCGCGGTAGGTCTGCCAGGCTTCTCCCCTCCGAATATCCACCGAATCTGGTCCCAAGGCCACAAAGTCCACCGGCTTCCCGTCCCATAACACCAGGCTTTGGCCATCGCTCCAGGCCACCCGGTAAAAACCTGTATAGCCCCCTGCCGGCCAATCAAAGCGGACCCGACCCAGGCTGTCGGCGGTGGCGGTGGCCAAGGTATCGGATTGATGAAGGCGGATGCTGCTAAGGATGGCTTGTTGGCCCGAGCGCAAGGGCAGTTGGGCCTGGAGCACGGCTTTTGGGGTTGGAAAACGTGCCTGGGCTAACCCGGTTTTGGGGCAGGCACCGAGGAGGAGGAAAAGGCAAAGGAGCAGGCGTGGACAGGGGGTCCGTGGAGCGGGAGCGGGAATCATCAGTGCAAGGGGTTTTACCCAAAATTAAACGCTTTGATCAAGGGCAAGTTCCTCCCCAAGGCCCAACCGTGCCGATATTTGCGGCATGACAGATCGGCAAGTAATTTTTTCGATGGCCGGGGTGACCAAAACTCTCCCCACCGGCAAGACCATTCTCAAGGACATTTACCTCTCCTTTTTTTACGGGGCCAAAATCGGGGTCCTCGGTTTGAACGGCGCGGGCAAATCCACTTTGCTCAAAATCATAGCCGGGATGGACAAAAATTACCAGGGCGAAGTGGTGTTCTCCCCGGGTTACAAGGTGGGTTACCTATCGCAGGAACCGGAACTGGACCCGACCAAAACGGTGCGACAAATTGTTGAGGAAGGCGTGGGCGAAACCATGGCCCTCCTCGCAGAATTTGATGCCGTATCGGCCGCCTTTGGGGAACCCGATGCGGATTTTGATGCATTGCTCAAGCGCCAATCCGAAATCCAAGAAGCCCTAGATGCCACCGATGCTTGGAACATTGACACCCGCCTTAACATGGCCATGGAGGCCCTCCAATGCCCTCCGGCAGACGCCCTCATCGAACGCCTTTCGGGGGGGGAGCGCCGCCGCGTTGCGCTTTGTCGTTTGTTGTTACAGGAGCCCGAAATTTTGTTGTTAGACGAACCCACCAACCACCTGGATGCCGAAAGCATCGATTGGTTGGAACAGCATTTGCGTCGTTACAAAGGCACCGTCATTGCGGTCACCCACGATCGCTATTTCTTGGACAATGTGGCGGGATGGATTTTGGAATTGGATCGGGGCGAAGGCATTCCTTACCAGGGGAATTATTCGGGTTGGTTGGAACAAAAATCCAAGCGCCTGGCCCAAGAAGAAAAAAGCGAAAGCAAGCGTCAAAAAACCCTTCAGCGAGAACTGGACTGGGTGCGCATGGCGCCCAAAGCCCGTCATGCCAAATCCAAAGCGCGTTTGACGGCTTACCACAAATTATTGGACGAGGATATCAAGGAGAAAGAAGCTCGTTTGGAGCTCTTTATCCCCTCCGGACCGCGATTGGGTAACACGGTGATCGAAGTGGAAGGGGTCAGCAAATCGTTTGGGGATCGGGTCTTGGTCAAGGATTTGACGTTTAGCCTTCCACCGGCCGGGGTGGTGGGCATCATCGGCCCCAACGGGGTGGGCAAAACCACTTTGTTCCGAATGATTGTTGGCCAAGAAAAACCCGACAGCGGAACCATCCGCATTGGTGAAACGGTGCAGTTGGCGTATGTGGACCAATCGCACGATGATTTGATTCCGGACAAGACGGTCATTGACCTGATTTCCGGTGGTACGGAATATGTGATGGTGGATGGTCGTCAAGTGAACGCGCGGGCTTACCTGAGCAAATTCAATTTTACGGGTTCGGACCAAAACAAAAAACTCAAGGACCTCTCCGGTGGGGAGCGAAATCGGGCGCATTTGGCGCTGACCCTCAAGCAGGGGGCCAATGTGCTTTTGTTGGACGAACCTACCAACGATATTGACGTGAATACGTTGAGGGCCCTCGAAGAAGCTATCGAGAATTTCCCCGGCTGTGCGGTCATTATATCGCACGATCGCTGGTTTTTGGACCGGGTGTGCACGCACATGTTGGCCTACGAAGGGGACGGCACCTTTTATTGGTTCGAGGGCAATTTTGCGGATTACGAAGAGAATCTGCGCCAGCGCAAAGGCGAATCGGCCTTGCGTCGTAACAAATACCGGGACCTGAGCGGTCGCACTTCTTGATGCAGGACCTCGTACCGGGATTGGATCCCATCAGACCCCGGATCTACATTGACACCTCCGTTGTGGGGGCGTATTACGGCCATGAATTCAGGTCGATCACTCGCTTGTTTTTTAGGCGGCTGGAGGAGGGGGAACTAATTTTTGTGTTATCGGATCTATTGGAAGAAGAATTAGAGAGCGCGCCGGACGAGGTGAGGGAGCACTTGAATCGTTATCCCGAAGATTGCTTCGAAAGGGTTCGCCTTAACAATGAATCGATTCAATTGGCGAATCGCTACATGGCCGAAAAAGTGGTGGGCGAGACCAGCCTGCAGGATTGTCGTCATATTGCGTTGGCCACGGTTGCCAAGGTGGATGTTTTGGCCAGTTGGAACTTTCGTCATATGGTCAATTGGGACCGAATCCAAGGCTACAACCTGGTGAACATCCAAGCCGGATACCCCCCCATCGAAATCCGAAA
>RFPG01000204.1 GCA_009926245.1 Sphingobacteriia bacterium
CCAGGCAAGTGCAAGTCGGCGGCGGCGATGGTCGAAGATCGGTGGGCCAGGAGATAGTCAGCCTGGGAACCCAGAATTTGAGCAGTCTGTGACATGGATACGTTCAGGGGATTGGTGAATGGGCGAAGATAAGACCAAGTTGACGGGGAGCAGGCCCTAAATTTGGTGCATGCATCACCATCCCACCTTGGTTCGAGTTCAAGATCCGGCCCTCATGGAACCCATTTTCAACCTGCGGTCCAGGGTTTTTGTTGAAGAACAAAAGGTAGATCCGCTACTGGAATTTGATGAATTTGAGGAACTTGCCCAGCATTGGGCGGCCTTGGTCGATGGAAAGGTTTTGGCCTGCGCACGGCACAGGCGGACACCCCTTGGTTACAAAATCGAACGGATGGCGGTCGAATCCACGCATCGTCAGCAGGGCCTGGGCAAGGCCTTGCTCCAAGCTGTTTTGGAAGAATTAATACCCATGGCTGAGCGTGATCGCTGCCCCATCTACCTGCATGCCCAGGTTCAGGCCCTTCCCTTTTATACCCAACTTGGGTTTGTGACCGATGGCGATGAATTCGAAGAAGCCGATATCGCCCATTATCGTTGCCTCTACCAAGGGCGTTCCTAAGCGTTTAGAAACGATTTCAAGGGGTCCCTGCCCGCAATTTGCCGTCCATGGCACAGTGGACGAACGATTACTTGGCGGGTCGCACGATGCGCTTATCAACGGCTTTGTTGATGGGTGTTTGGGTGGGAGCTTGGGGAATCCCCGCACCTTGGTCAACCCTGGGCCTCATTGCGCAATCTCTTGGCCTCCTGGCTTTATGGCTTTTGGGGCCCAGCAATCTAGCCCTGGCCTATCGTTTGCGAAAAATACATGGGGCTTTGGCCTGGTTAGGATTGGCCTTTCTGGTGGCCGGTCAACAAGGGGCGGCGCCCCCCAACTTGGCCACCGAACCAACCCTAAAACCTCCTGTGCAGTCTTGTGTTCAGGGCGGCTTGCTGTTGGTGAGGGTCTACCGCAGGGAATCCGCCAACCGATACCGAGCCAAAATTGAATATGCGCTGGATGCGCCCTCCCCGTTAACGAGTGTCCGCCTGGAACCTCGTCGTTCCAATGTCCTCTTGGTCTTTTCAAAAAGCGCTGATGCACAGAATTCCATGGCAGCCTGCTCCGTAGGGGACTTGTGGCTGGTGGAGCAAGGCCGTGCCGGCGTCGTTCCCGGACCCCGCCGGACAGTAGATCCGGATTTGAGATCCTATTACCATAGCCAGGGCATCGAAACTCAAATTCAAGTTCCCCATGCAGTCCTGGCCCGTGTTTGGGATGAGCCCCCTGATTGGCTACCGCAGGCGCCGGCGGACCCTTGGGATCGAATGGCCCTTCTGTTTGGAGGATTCCAAGAAAACTTAGCCCATCTCATGGCGAAGCGAATGAGGGACCCCATGAGTCGGGGTTTATCCCAGGCCCTGCTTTTGGGGTGGAAAGCTGGTTTGGACCGAGGCACGAAGATCGCCTTTCAGCAATCCGGCACCGTTCACCTATTGGCGGTGTCTGGTATGCATGTTTTGATGATTCATGGCTGGGTGCTCCTGTTGTTGGGCGGGGTCTATCGTCTAATCTGCCGACTTGGAATCAACAGGGCGCCCCCTCCTTGGGTACGGCTTTGGGGGACCTCGTTGCCGGTCCTGGGATACTGTTTACTCACCGGAGGCGCCTCCTCGGCTTGGAGAGCTGGACTGGTTTTGACTTGGATGGAGGGGGCTCGAGCGATGGCCGGATCCCACAGCGGGGGGCTCGCTCTCTTTCAAGCCGCCGCCTGCATGTTGGCCTTCGACCCGACCTGCTGGCAGGATCCCGGTTTCGTTTTGAGTTTTGGAGCGGTCTCCGGCCTCCTGTGGCTTTACCGTCCTTTGGCGGCCCTTTGGAGCCCATTCCTAAGCAAAGGCCTACCCAGAACGATTTTTTTGAGTTCATTATTAACAATTTTTGCTCAATTGGTTACGACGCCTATAACGCTTTATTACTTTAAGCAATTCCCCCTTTACTTTTTACCGGCCAACTTGGTGGTGGTCCCCCTATCGGGCCCGCTTTTGGCCCTGGCTCTGGCTTGGACCGCCCTGGGGGATTTACCATTCCTAGGATCAATCGTTCAAGCCCTCGGAACCCTGCTTTTTGGGTTAACCCATGGTGTTACAGGTTTTATTTCACGTTTGCCTGGGGCTGTCATGCATTTTCCGGGTTTTGAGGCAGTGGATATGGCATGGTTCATGGGCCTTGTCCTGGTGTTCATTGTCTTGGCGAACCGGGCCAGGCCCTGGAGGCCCCAGGGATGGCTATGGTGGCTCCTTCTACCGGTTCTGGGGTGGCAAGTATCCTGCCAGGTGCGCCACTTCAAAGACAAGTCCCAGCAAACATGGATTTATCAGGCCCCTGACAAAGCAGGGGGCCATCGCAGCAACCCATCCACGCAGGTATTGGCTTGGATTCATCGAAGTCCGGTGACCTTCCATGCAGGCCTTGGGGAGCCATGGCGCTGGGAACCTCTTGCGAATCAGCCGGCTCATCGTACCCTCCTCGCTTGCGGGCCTGTTCAATTGAAACTCGATGAACGGGTGGAGCTCCTCGTTTTGCACCATGGGGCCAGAGCCTCCTGGATCGAAGCCCTATCACCTGGCGTGGTGGTCTTGAGCGGTTTTCATCCGGAAAACCAACGCATTGAATTGTTGCAGCAATGCATGAGAGAGGGCGTTCGCTGGGTTGATTTGTGCGTGGTCCGCCTGCCCAGGCCCTAGATTTGTGCCCATGATCGAATACCAAATTCAAAACCGAGTGGCGACCATCACGCTGAACCGTCCCGACAAAAAAAACGCTTTGAATCCTGCCATGGTTGAGGCCTTGGACCAGGCGGTCAGCGATGCGATGGAGAACAGTGAAGTCCGTGCCTTGGTTCTGGCAGCGCGCGGTGATGTTTTTAGTGCGGGTGCTGATTTGGAATCGCTGCAGGCCATGCAATCCTGGACCGAAGCAGAGCAGCGCCAAGACTCCCAGCGCCTGGCCAACCTGTACCAACGACTTTACAGCGGCCCCAAGCCCGTGATTGCCAGGGTTCAGGGACATGCCCTGGCCGGTGGTTGTGGCTTGGTATCGGTATGTGACTGGGTCTTTGCGGTACCGGAAGCGCGATTTGCCTACACCGAAGCGGCCATTGGCTTTGTACCGGCGATGGTTTCCGTTTTTCTCTGCCGCAAAATGGGTGAAGGCCACGCCCGGCCTTTGCTCCTCAATGCAGCGCGCATCACGGCCGCCCAGGCTCTGGACTACGGCTTGGTCTATCGCCTGGTGGAAAGGGAGGCCTTGGAGGGCAGCGTAGATGAATTTGTTCAACAATTAATTC
>RFPG01000205.1 GCA_009926245.1 Sphingobacteriia bacterium
CCCTGCCGTGGGCATGGCCCACGCCTTGGCCTACCTCGAAAGCCAGGGCATCCGCAACGAGAACGCGGCAGGGGCCTCCCCTCCTTTGGTCGTTTGTTCCCTGGGCGATGGGTCCATGACCGAAGGCGAAGTCGCCGAGGCCCTCCAAATGTCGGTGCTCAAGAACCTGCCCATTCTCTTTTTGGTGCAGGACAACGAATGGGGGATCTCCGCCGGTGCGGCCGAGATGCGGGCCATGGACGCCTACCACTACGCCGACGGCTTCAAGGGCCTGCGACGAATGCGGGTCGATGGCAGCGATTTCAAAGCCTCTTGCAAAGCCATTCAAGAAGCCATGGAGCACCTGCGATCGCGCAGCGGCCCCGTTCTCTTGCATGCCACCGTTCCCTTGCTGGGACATCACACTTCCGGGGTCCGCAGCGAGTGGTACCGCACGTCCGAGGACCTGGAGGAACACCTGCGCCGGGACCCATTACCGCGTCTGCGCAAACAAATGCTCAAAGCAGGTTTTTGGGAAGAAGAATTGGACCGCCTTGCGACCGCAGGCAAAGCTCGGGCCACCGAAGATTTTGAGCGGGCCCGTTCCGCGCCGAATCCCGATCCACAAACCCTTGGAAATCATGAATTTGCCCCGGGAGGTCCTGCAACCGAAACCGGCGAAAGGGAACCTGCAGGCCGGGAAAAGGTCGTGATGGTAGATGCCGCATTGCACGCCGTCGAAGAAATCTTGCAGAGCGAACCCAGGGCCTTGTTCTACGGTCAAGACGTAGGCCGCACCTTGGGCGGTGTCTTTCGGGAAGCGGCGACCCTGGCCGAAAAATTCGGAGACGACCGGGTTTTTAACACACCCATCCAGGAGGCCTACCTGGTCGGTAGCACCGCCGGCATGTCAGCGGTTGGCGCCAAACCTATTGTTGAAATACAATTTGCAGACTATATCTGGAGCGGCGTGAACCAACTGGTGGTGGAGCTCTCCAAGAGTTGTTATTTATCGCGGGGTCAGTTCCCGGTTCAGGCCCTGATTCGGGTACCCTGCGGGGCCTACGGCGGGGGCGGTCCGTACCATTCGGGTTGCATCGAATCCGCCATTCTCAACATCCGCGGCATCAAAGTCGTGTACCCGTCCAATGCGGCGGATACCAAAGGCCTAATGAAAGCGGCCTTTTTGGACCCCAACCCGGTGGTTTTCTTTGAGCACAAAGGCTTGTACTGGAGCAAAGTCCCGGGCACCGAAGCCGCCAAGACCCCGGAACCGGATTCCGATTATGTCATCCCCCTGGGCAAGGCCCGCACGGCCCTGGCATCGTCCGCTTCGGCCCTTGAACAAGGCGATACCGCCCTGGTCGTCACCTACGGTATGGGTGTTCACTGGGCGCTCAACGCGGCCAACGCTCCCGATTTGGCCGGCCGCATCGAAATCGTGGACCTGCGCACCCTCTACCCTTTGGACGAAGATTTGGTGATGCAAAGGGCGGCGGCACACGGTCGGGTTTTGGTCCTGACCGAGGAGCCCTTGCTCAATTCCTTTGCCGAATCCCTGGCCTACCGCATCCAGAACCGTTGTTTTGAACAATTAGACGGGCCCGTCGAAGCCATGGGATCTGCCAATATTCCGGCGGTTCCCCTGAACCAAGACTTGGAGGCCGCCATGTTGCCCTCGGCCCTCAAAGTCGCGGACCGACTGCGCCGCCTCCTGAACCGCTAGGTTTGCCAACAACTCGAGGTCCTTCCTCGAAAGTCCTTCCACTGAGCCTTGGGGGGAAGCCTTGGGAATGCCAAGGCCAATTTTCGGGTCAAAAATTTGGTAATTACGGACCTTCGTTCCGACCTTCGCCCATTCCAATAAGCCCATCATTTTCCTAAAATTTACCTGTTTATGTCGTATTTCTTCACCTCCGAATCCGTTTCCGAAGGCCATCCCGACAAAGTCGCCGACCAAATATCGGACGCCCTTCTCGATGCCTTCTTGGCCCAGGATCCCCGCTCCAAAGTTGCCTGCGAAACCCTGGTCACAACGGGCTTGGCCGTCTTGGCCGGTGAAGTCAAAACAACAGGCTATGTGGATGCTCAAATGATCGCCCGCGATACGATTCGTCGCATCGGTTATACCAAATCCGAATACATGTTCGATGCCGATTCCTGCGGGGTTATTTCGGCCATCCACGAACAATCGCCAGATATCAACCAAGGCGTCGAAAAAAACACAGCCGAAACCCAAGGTGCTGGTGATCAGGGCATGATGTTTGGGTACGCCACCAACGAAACCGAGAGCTACATGCCCCTTCCTCTCGAAATTAGTCATTTGTTGTTACGGGAACTGGCCTCCATTCGCAAAGAAGGCAAGGTCATGAAATACCTGCGCCCGGATGCCAAGAGCCAGGTGACCATTCGCTATTCGGACAAGCACAAGCCCGAAGCCATTGACGCCGTGGTAATCTCCACCCAGCACGATCCATTTATCAACACCGGAACCAATGTACGCGCTGTCAAGGCCGACCAAAAAGCAATGCAGACCCGCATTGCCGCCGATATTCAACGCTACCTTCTACCCCGCGTTAAGCGCCAGCTCCCATCGCGGATTGGCCGCCTTTTGAACAAAACCGTTAAATACCACATCAACCCCACCGGGAATTTTGTGATTGGCGGACCCCACGGGGATACCGGCCTCACCGGCCGCAAGATCATTGTGGACACCTACGGTGGCAAAGGCGCCCACGGTGGGGGTGCCTTTTCGGGCAAAGACCCCTCCAAAGTGGACCGCTCGGCCGCTTATGCAGCCCGTCACATTGCCAAGAACATGGTGGCCGCCGGCCTTTGCGACCAGGTTTTGGTCCAAGTGGCCTATGCCATTGGGGTCGCTGAACCGGTCGGACTTTACGTCAACACCTACGGCACAACCCATGTGCGCGATGCCGCTGGCAAAAAGCTGAGCGATGGAGAAATCGCCCAACGCATTTCCAAGATTTTTGATATGCGTCCGGGCATGCTCATTCAGCGCCTCAAACTTCTCAACCCCATCTACGCCGAAACCGCAGCCTACGGCCACATGGGCCGCCCCCACGCCAAGGTCAACAAAACCATCCGCTGGGGATCCGGTGCCGATCAATCCAAAACCATGAGCGTGGAACTCTTCACCTGGGAGGCTTTGGATTATGTGAGCGCGATCCGCAAAGCCTTCAAGCTGCCCGCTTAAGGCCTCGCCCTACCCGGCCCGGATTGCATCGGGCCAGTCCCAGATTTACTTCGAACCCGGTCCGTATTTACTTCGCCCCGGTCTGGATCAGGCCCAAGCCTTCCAAGGCCGAAGCGTCCTGCGGTGTGTGTCGGAGAACGCGTTCAAACAGCATTTTGGCTTCGTCTTTTTGACCCATAAAATACCG
>RFPG01000206.1 GCA_009926245.1 Sphingobacteriia bacterium
CCGGGTTTCGTGGGTCATTTTCATTTCTTCTTTGGTGTACCCGTTGTCCAAAAAAACATCAATATGCGGTAGGCAATTAAGATCAATGCGATGCGGGTACGCCATGGGTCCGTCGATACCGGCTCTTTCATTCATTAACTGCGTGACCGCCTTGACCCCGGTTCCCGTCACGCTTTGGTAGGTACTGACCACGATGCGCTTGATCCCAAATTCCAGATGGAGCAAGTTGAGGGCCACGACCAACTGAATGGTCGAGCAGTTGGGATTCGCGACCAAGAGCGAAGGCCCTTGCAAGGCATGGGCATTCACTTCGGGCACCACCAAGGGCACCGATGGATCCATGCGCCAGGCCGAGGAATTATCGATGACCCGAATTCCGGCCTCGGTAAAACGAGGCGCCCATTCCAGGGATACCGACCCTCCCGCTGAGAACAAAGCCAGATCAGCCCCCCTATCGATGGCGGTTTGAGGAGACACAATGGTCCAATCCTGTCCCTTCCAATTCAGGGTCTTGCCTACAGAGGCCGGTGAGGCCACCGGAATCAAGGTGTGGACTGGGAAATTCCTTTCTTCGAGAACGCGCAGCATGGTCGAGCCGACAAGGCCCGAGGCACCGACAACGGCAACACGGTAAGGTGGAGGGGTTGGCATGGGAAAGAATTGGAGGTGGTTGGTCTTGCAAAAATGCTAAAAAAAACGTGGCGTAGAATCAAACCGATGTGCTCCTTTTTGGGGGTATGAAAATCCAACCTCCAACCCCGCCGCTGTATCCCTGGGTCGTCCTTCTTTTGGTGATAGGGGGGATGTTTGGCCCAGGAAAAACCCCGGCATGGTCGCAGGTTTTGGAAACCTTCGCCGACAGCAATATCACAACGCATCCGACTTGGTTTGGGGATACAAGCAAATTCAGGGTTTTGGCTCCAGGCCCCTACCTGCAATTGCAAGCCCCTGCGGTGAGCGGTCAGGCCTGGTTGGGCACCGAAAGCCGGGCCGTGCACAATGGACGATGGGAGATCCGCCTACAACTACGCTTTAACCCATCTTCGTCCAACCAAATGGATTGGTATCTGATGGCGACGGATTCCCAACCCCAACTCACGGGGCGAAGTTATTTGTTACGAATCGGGGGTAGCGATGACAACCTAACCTTTTATTACAAATCAGGGAATAACCTGTTCCGAATTGGATCCTTGGCACCGGGATGGCTGAACCGTGATTCCAATCCGATGGCCGTTAGAATCGAACGATACCTGAATGGGGTCTGGTATTTCTGGGCCGATAGTTCCCAAACAGCTACTTCGGCACCCCGTTGGCAATGGCTGGGCGATCTCAGGGATTCAACCCTCTCCATCAGTCGCTTTACCGGCATCCATAGCCAGTACACCTCGACCCGCTCCACCTTGTTCTCGTGGTATTATTTCCTGATTCAGGGCCAACCTGTTCCTGACAGCCAAAGACCTCGAATTTTATCCTGGGATCTTCAAGGCAATCGTACCATAAGGTTGTTATGGAATGAATCCATGGACAGCAGCCAAACGAACGGCGCAACCTTCACCTGGATTGAAGGAGGTCGTGAAGCGGGCCCCTTGCATTGGATAGGCGATACCTTGATATCCTTCAACCTTTGGGCCGACTTTCCCCAAGAAACCCCTCAAAACCTACGAATTAGCGGCCTAAGAGACCTGTTCGGCAACCCCGGAGATACCGACTTTGTTATCTACCATCCTGTGTTACAACACGGACGATTGGTGATAACCGAAATCATGAGCGATCCGGATCCGCCCGTTTGGCCTCCTCCAGAGGGACTCCCTCCTGTTGAATACGTAGAGCTATACAACCCCGGCCCTGTACCTATTCAGCTAAAAGGCTTTCGTTTAAGGGATCAAACCACCTCCACCCTTCTTTCCTCTCATAACCTATATCCAAATGAAACCGTCGTTCTGGTCCCTAGGGCATCCTTGGCGACCTGGCTTACCTGGGAAGTCCTTCAAGGCAACCACTACAAGTCCACCTATGTGGGATTGGAACCTTGGCCCAACCTCAACAACGACGGAGACCGAATTCTTCTGGAAAGCCCCGACACGGCTGTTTTAGACACCTTTCAATTCGACCTAACTTTTTGGAAAACCCTGCAACAAAAACAGGGAGGCTGGTCCTTGGCCAAAATCAACCCCCGTTGTCCATGCGCAGACACATTGCAATGGACACCGTCCATTCACCCAAGGGGCGGGGATCCTGGGGCTCCTATGGATACCACCAACAAGGCATGCGCCCCGGCAGGGAGCCTCGTCGTCGAAGACGCCCAAATAGATCCGAACGGTTGGCTGATCCTGCGATTTGGAACCGCTGTTCACCGTCACCCAGGAACCCGTGTCACCTTGGTATTGGATGGACAATCTACCGATTTGGCCCCCGAACCCCGATCGGACCAGCTCTCCCAATCCCGGTGGGCCCTGCCCTTGCCCCTCCACCTTCGACCCCATGCTGGACAAACCTGCTTGGTTCAATGCAAGGGTTGGCTGGCCTGCAACGGCGATACCCTCCCCGACCAAGATATACAGACCGGAATCGGAATCCCTGCAAGAAGGGGGGACGTATTGATCACCGAAGTTTATCCCCGACCTAGAGTCGATGCCTGGCCCTGGATCGAGGTGTGCAACCGTTCGGGTAAGGTGTTGGATGCATCGCGGATTTGGGTGATACGCACCGATCTCAACGGCCAAACGCTGGATGGAAATCCTGTCGGACAACCCTTGGACGCATGGCTTCCTGGACTTTGTTACGTTATGACAAGAAATCCCCGAATGATACAAACAGAAGGCCTAAATTCTTGTGAAACCAATCAGTCTGCATCTAGAATATTTCGTCACGACCTACCACCCCTTCCGGGCGGAGGCGCCTTTGTTGAATTGCAAGATCCCACCGGACAACGATTGGATCGTATCAGCTACCACGATTCCAGTTATCACCCATTGGTCCAAAACCCCGGCGGACTTTCCCTGGAACGCCCATGGGGAAACTTGCCCTATACCACTCAAAACCATCCACATACAGTATGGTGGACCACGCCGACTTCGCTTAGAGCCGGACCCGGTTGTTATCCAAATCGTCCATTGGATACGAGTCAACTGCGCTTAGGAAAAATCCACGGCAGACGCCCCTCCCTGTATAAATTAACAGTGAACACCAACGAAATCGAGCCTTCTCAAGATAGCAGAATTCGAATCGGTATCCAAGGACCCGCTTCGGCGATAGTCAGTATTGACATAACCGACTGGACAGGAAAAAGCATGGGCAGAATTTGCCAGAATATGTTAGCTGATAGCTTGTGTTTTTGGTATTGGAACGGGAT
>RFPG01000207.1 GCA_009926245.1 Sphingobacteriia bacterium
GGACTCGTTTAGCGAATGCACCAAATTCAACGAAGGCAACCACGTAGGGAATCGATTGGTCGTCGTATCAAAGGCAGTGAGCTCCACATCGGTGGGGGCAATCAGCTGTTGGCGAAAGTCCTCGAAGCGCAACCCCCAAATGGCTTTGGTTTTGGGGCCCAGACGATTGGTCATCATCAAATAACCGGCCAATAAACGGGATTCCGCACGATACCGGTCGCTGGGGTTGGTGATTTCGTCCATCCACAAACCTCCTTCCCGCATATTCCAGTCCCCAAAAACCGAATCCAAGCCCATCAAACTAATTCGAGGATCAAAGACCCCGCCAGATGTCGCATAACCCAAGGCCCTGGCGATGAATTCCCTTTGCTTGGACTGGGCATAAAAGCCCGTTTTGAATTCGTGTTTGTGTCCATTCCATTGAAAGGGCATGGTCAAATTGACCACGGCATTGCCCACGGTTTCGGTCATCGAAGCAAAGAAGCGATATCCATCGGTGTTATTGGCGGTGCTGTTGGGGTTAAAACGCCAAACGATCCGGGCACTGTCGGTGCCTGAATTGATTTCGTTCCCGTTAAAACGCACCCTTCGAAAATCCGGCTGATCCCGGTTCATCTGCGACAGCGATCCGGTCCAGTCCAATCGAAATTTGTTGTTATAAAGGCTATGTTCGCCTCCCAACTGACTGGTCAATAACCGGTTGCTGGTAAACTCAAGTTGGTGGCGACGAAAATTCTCGAATTCTCCATTTTCGGTACGGTATCCCTGACCGTTGGTATAAATCTGATCCGAAGTAATGTTAAAGGCGTTTTTGAGGTAGAGTCGATTGGACGCGCCCAGTCGTGCCGAAAAATTCAAGAGGGTTCCCCAAGAAATTTCGTTGGCAAAAACCGTATCCTGAAAAGTATTCAACAAGGAATTGAAAGCGGTCGAATCACCGAGTCGTCCGTTGACCCCGCCCCAACCATTGACCTGCTGGTAATTGACCCGCTGACTCAGGGAATAGTTCATGCCGCCAATCATACCAAACTCGTTGTTGCCTTGGGTCTTGCGCAATCCTCCGGACAATTGAAATCCGCCGTAAGGCAGTGCATTCGCTTCGTTAGGTTGGAAGGTGTTTGTAAATTGTTTGGAAAGCTCAAAGCGCTGCGCTCGAGTGGTCACGGATGGATTTAGCAATTGCTCCCGGTTTGTGGGCCAGTCTTTGGGCAAAACCCGGGTGCCTTCGCCTTGTCCGTTATCGTAACCCAACCAATCGGTTGAGGAGCCCTTGACCCTTCGAAAATTCTGGAAGGTCGCCTGGGTGTTCATCCCTCCGGATGCTGAGATGCTCAAAAAATTGCTGTCTGGAACATCCTTGGTATTGATGCGAATAATACCGCCCGCAAATTCCCCGGGCAAATCAGGTTGAGCGGTTTTGATAATGATCAAATTATCCAGCATGCCTGCCGGGAAAATATCAAAGGAGAAAACCTTCTTGTCCGGTTCCGAGCCGGGGAGCATGGCGCCGTTCACCAGGGCCAGGTTGTATCGTTCGTTCAAACCGCGGACGATGGCATATTTACCATCCTGGATGGTGGTACCGCTGGAACGCTTGAGCACATCGGCGGTGTTTTTGTCCGGGGATTTCTTGATTTGATCCGAGGAGGTCCCGTCCATCAGTGACGCGCTGTTTTTCTGCATCAATTGGATGGCCGAAACGGTGGTTTTGAGGGCTTCTGCTTCGACTTTGACCTCCGAAAGGGCGGTGGAGGATGGGTCCAAGTACAGGTCCATTCGCTCGGTTTTACCAGCGACCGCCATCACCCCCGATACCTCCAAGGGGTTATAGCCCAAATATTGAACCACCAGGGTCACTTTGCCGGGATTAATTCCACTGATCAGGAATTTGCCGTCCAAATCCGTGGAGGAACCGTTGGTGGTCCCTTTGATGAGGACTGCGGCTCCGATCAGGGTTTCGTTGGTGGATTTATCCCGAACGATCATCCGGTGGTAACCAAAAATGAGATCATAGCGGCGGGGATTAATTTTGTAATCAACTCTATTTCAACTACTTGAAAATCAAATTGATTTTCATAGAAATTGTCACAAAACAAATGATCGTTGAAGAAGCGATTGTTAACGAATCGTTAACCCTTCTGATTGGAACACTCAAGCCCAATCCTTGCGATTTCTTGCCCTGAACTTCGGTTTTGCTGAGGTGGACGGTATTTTTAACCCTAACTAAGCACAGCCGTTCGTAACCCTCCCCATTATGCATGAATCCATCCAATTTTGGTTAGACGAAGGACAAGAGTCCATGGACAAGGCCATCCAACACCTTCAATTTGAACTTTCCAAGTTGAGGGCGGGGAAGGCCAGCCCCTCCATGCTTGAAGACGTACGCGTTGATTACTACGGCACCCCGACTCCCCTGCATCAGTTGGCCAATGTCAACACCCCCGATGCACGGACCCTCTCCGTACAGCCCTGGGAAAAATCAGTTTTGGCAGCCATCGAAAGGGCCATCATCAATTCCAACCTCGGCCTCAACCCCTCCAACGATGGCCACTTGATCCGGATTAACATTCCTCCCCTAACCGAAGAACGCCGCAAAGAATTGGTGAAGCGAGCCAAGGCCGAAGGGGAACATGCCAAGGTCAGCATTCGTTCCGCCCGTCGTGATGTCAACGAAGAATGCAAGAAACTTCAAAAAGACGGTCTGCCCGAAGACATGATCAAAGACGCCGAGGCCAAGGTGCAACAAATGACCGACAAAATGATTGCCAAGGTGGACGAAGTGCTCGCCACCAAAGAAAAGGAAATCATGACGGTTTAATGAAAGATCACGACGACCGATAAGGCCTCAACGAAGTGGCGGGGCGAACCCTTCGATAACACCAGTCCAATACCCTTCTTGGAATCCAATCGACCATCGCCACAAGAGGCCGGTAGCGATTATCCAAGCCCTTGATTGCCAGAAGAACAGCCTCCGATTCACGGTACCAACGACCGCTTAATTCATCATGTAACAATACCGAATCCGGGGCCTCCCACCAGGCAGACGGAAGTCCTTGACGAAGCCATTCTTCACGCTGTTCCGGAAGAGGGCGAAAGTTAAACGAAGCTTGACTGCGATGATGACGACTCATCCAGCGCACGACTCGATTGCATAACGGGCATGGGCCCGCATAATACAAGATGTATCGAAGGGAAGGAGGCCTGTTCGCTACCGCCACGTACTGGACCATTTGCGGTAATGACTCCGCCCTTTCCTATCGGTGATTTTTCCGACCCAAAAACCCGAGGCTGGCAAGGGAACGCTTTGTTGAACCAAGGCTTGCCCCGAGG
>RFPG01000208.1 GCA_009926245.1 Sphingobacteriia bacterium
AGCCCGGCAGCAATCGTAACAATACCTACCCCTATCAGGAGTCGGATGATATTGGTCAAGCGGGACGAAGGAGCAAAGCGCTCTTCTTTGATTTCTGCGGCGTGATGAGAACCCATTTCTTTATCTAGTTAGTAACACCAAAAACAATTCAACAAAGCCCCCCTTAGGAAGGCTCCTGGTAACCTCTTAATTGATTAACATACAGCACAATCTTCCAACGATCCTCGGGTCGGATTTGGGATCCCAACCCCCACATTCGATTCTTGCCCAAGGTGATGACATGGTAAATATGACCCGATGGCAGACCGGGAATGCGGGAATCCTTGTAATTGGGAACCCCGGCGTAGATCTGCCCCACCTTCCCCTGACCATTGCCTTCAGCCCCGTGGCAAGGAGCACAATACACACCGTACAGGTATTTGCCCTCGGCGAGCAAGGTCGTATCGCGGCTATCGAGGGGATTGCGGAGGACTTTGCCAGCATAATCCACGCTATCCCGTCCAATGGGGTAATTATGCATCAGCTCCAATACGGTGTTATCGTAACCCAACCCATTGCGAGCAATGGTGCCTGGTGCCGGAGCCCGCATGTTTTTACCGTCAGCATTGATGGTATTCTTGGCTACCTGAGAATAAGGCTCGTAAGGGGTGGAGACATACATCTGCGGAGCATATTCCCATCCGGGTTCTTTCTTGTCTTCGATCAAGGCGCAAGAAGAAAAAGCCCAGAGGCCCAGACCCAGCCAAAAAGCGTGTAGAAATGTATTCGATCGCATGTTCAATTCGTTCATAGTTCAACTTCCTTTTCCTGGACTTCGGCACCCAATTGACGAAGACGTGACCCGATCGTAGCCGAGGCACCCTCCAAGGGTATGGCGATACAAAAAACATCCGAGGTAATGCGCGGATCCGGCATTTTGGGTTCGTTGCCCGGGATAAAATCGGAGGAAACCAAATACGTGGCAACCATGCCGAGGGCTGTAATCAAAACCGTTAATTCGAAAGTGACCGGGACAAAATCCACCCAAGCCAAGGCCGGTTTGCCCCCGATGTTCATAGGCCAATCAACCCCCAACATCCAGGCCTGCATGCTCAAACCAAGGGTACCCCCAAGGCAACCAAAAAGAAAAGCAGCGCGTGGCAATCGGCTTCGCTTGTAGCCCAAGGCTTCATCCAAACCGTGGACCGGGAACGGGGTATAAACCTCGTGAATCTTGTTACCCTCCTTGCGGAGTTCGTGTACCGCGTGGAGCAAGGGCTCTTCGTCGCGAAACAAGCCCAGGATGTATTTCTTGGTCATAGCGTTCGTTGGCAGGGTCTGTTGGTATCGAATTTTGGATTAATGGGCACCTTGGGTATGGGCATGGGCCTCGCGTAAATCGAGTCCCTCTTTGGCAGCTGTTTTGGCTATTTCTTCTTCGGAAGAGGTCTTGTAAATGGATTTCACCTCGGCGACGGCAATCACCGGAAGGAATTTGGCGAACAGGAAAAACAAGGTGAAGAACAACCCGAGGGAGCCGATGTACATGCAGATTTCGACCCAAGATGGGGAATACATCAACCAAGACGACGGGAGGTAATCCCGGTGTAGGGATGTAACGATGATCACAAATCGCTCAAACCACATCCCGATGTTCACGAAAATCGAAATGATGAAAGAGGCCGTGAGCGAGCGACGCAGTTTACGAGACCAAAACAATTGAGGGGTAATCACATTGCAAGTCATCATGGTCCAATAAGCCCACCAGTAAGGACCGAACATACGGTTGGCAAAAGCGTACTGTTCGTAAGGCACCGCTGAATACCAAGCGATAAAGAATTCAGTGATATAGGCCGATCCAACGATGGAGCCAGTCACCAAAATAATTTTGTTCATCACATCGATATGATTCAAGGTGATGTACTGCTCCAAGCGCATCGATTTGCGCATAATAATCAGGAGAGTCTGAACCATGGCAAAGCCAGAAAAGACCGCACCTGCTACGAAATAAGGAGGGAAAATCGTCGTATGCCAACCAGGAATCACCGAGGTCGCAAAGTCAAATGATACGATAGTGTGAACTGAAAGAACCAGCGGCGTCGAAAGGCCGGCCAAAATCAAAGACACGCTCTCAAAACGCTGCCATCCTTTGGCGGAACCATTCCAGCCAAAACTCATTAAACCGTAGATCTTGCGACGAATACCCACAGCCCGGTCGCGGATTGTGGCCAAATCAGGAATCAGTCCAACATACCAGAAAACCAAAGAAACGGTAAGATAAGTTGAGATCGCAAAAACGTCCCAAAGCAAGGGAGAGTTAAAATTGGACCATAGCGAACCGTAGGTATTGGGCAACGGGAATACCCAATAAATCAACCAAGGACGTCCAGCATGCAGGAGCGGGTAAGAACCCGCACAAACAACCGCAAAAATGGTCATGGCCTCGGCGGAGCGGTTAACGGCCGTTCTCCACTTTTGACGGAACAAGAGAAGTACCGCCGAAATAAGGGTGCCGGCGTGACCAATCCCCACCCACCAAACGAAATTGGTGATATCCCAACCCCAGTCCACGGTTTTGTTCAAACCCCACACCCCTACTCCGGTGAAGAGCAGATACGTTACCGAGAGTAACCACAGGCCAAGAGCGGCCAGCGATACGGTGAATCCCAAATACCACCATTTGGTAGGTTTGGCCTCGATGGGTTTGATAATGTCCTCGGTGATTTGGGAATAAGAAGTTTTCCCGGTGATCAGAGGTCTTCGTGTAGGAGATTCGAACATGGGTTTCTGGTTGAACCAATTGTGTTAAGCCTGAACAGGAGTAGTGTTGCGAACTTTGGTTAAGAAATTGACCGAAGGAAGCACGTTAAGCTCCTCGACCACACCGTAAGTCCTTTCGTTGAGGAAAAGACGGGAAACCTCGCTTTGAGGATCGTTAAGGTCTCCAAAAACAATAGCACCCGCAGGACAAGATTGCTGACATGCGGTCTGTATGCTTCCATCTACCGGACGCATACCCTTGCGCTTTCCGTCCAATTTACCGGCCTGAATGCGTTGTACGCAGAATGTACATTTCTCCATCACACCGCGAGCACGCACGGTCACATCCGGGTTCAGCACCATGCGACCCAAATCCGTCTGGGCAGGGTTGTTGTAAAACTGCGGGTTGTCGATGTACGAAAACCAATTGAAGCGACGGACTTTGTATGGACAATTGTTGGCGCAATAACGAGTTCCAACACAACGGTTATAAACCATTTGGTTCAACCCTTCGGAACTGTGAACCGTAGCCAAGACCGGGCAGACCGATTCGCATGGTGCGTTATCGCACTGGTGACACATAATG
>RFPG01000209.1 GCA_009926245.1 Sphingobacteriia bacterium
CTTTGCGTCGGTCCGCTTTGGGTTGGGCCTGGCTGGACTCCAAACTTTCAACCAAGGTGTTCCAAGCCTGGCAGGAGGGGCATTGCCCCGACCATTGGGGGGTGTGGACTCCACAATCCCGGCAACGAAAACTGCGTTTGATTTTGGCCATGAAGACACGAAATTACACCATCCCGCATGCGTCCCCTTGTTTTATCATTGCATGGATGAAATTCGTTTTGATTTGTGCCCTGATGTTGCTGGTGGGGATAGCTCAGCCCCTGCAGGCCCAAAGCCTTCAGCCCGCCGAAATTCAAATCGGGGTCCAGCATTTTCAAAAACAAGAATGGGAGTCCTGTCTTCGGGTTTTGGAGCCTTTTTTGACCCATCCCGAATGGTATTCCACCGCCTACGCCTACAGTTATGCTTCTTTACTGCAGAGCAAGGCCTGGGAGGAGGCCGAGAAATTGGCCTACAAGACGGGGCGCCGTTGGAAGGGGTCGGTGCATTACGATGTGGATCGGGGCCATGCGATGCGATTGCGGGGCCGTACCGAGGAGGCGGTTCGCCTTTTTGAGGGGTTGGTGAACCAATGCAGCGGGGAACCCAACCAGATTATGATTTTGGCCGGCGCGTTTCGGGTCCGCTCCGAAAACGAATGGGCCGAAAAAACCTACCGGCGTGGCCGTGTTATGGCGGGCAACCCCGCGGCTTTTGCTATGGAATTGGCCGATTTGGCCTATGGTTCAGGCCAAAAAGCCGCCATGATCGAGCATTACCTGGATTATTTGCAGGCCCAACCCGAAGCCCTTGAGACGGTGCAATACAGCCTCCAACAAAAACTAGAGGCCGACGAAATGGATGGACTGCGGACCGCCCTGATCCGGCGTTTACGCCAGGTCCCCGATGAGTGGATTTGGGGAGAATTGTTGGTTTGGTACTTGGTCCAACAAAAGGATTTTGCCGAGGCCTTCCCCCATGCCCGCGCTTTGGATCTGCGGCTTCGCGAAAAGGGACGCCGGGTTCTGAACCTGGCCAGGGTGGCCATCGAAAACGAAGACTGGAAGGCCTGCCTACCGATGTTGGATTATGTAGGGGAGCAATCAGCGGGGACCCTCATGGGCCTGGAGGCCCGAACCGAGAAACTTCGGGTCTGCGCCCATCTCCTCCGGGCGGAACCCCGCAGCCAACGCGATTCCATGACGGTCCTAGCCCAGGCCTATCAGGCGCTTTTGGAACAACCCCAACCCTCCGCCAATCGACTGCGCCTTGCTTCGGGCTATGCCGAGTTGCTGGCCTTTGATTTGGGCAGGAACGAAGAAGCGATGGATTTGTTGGAACAAATCATACAACAAGGAGGAGAATCGCAGGCTTTGGGGGAACTAAAGCTGTTGTTAGGGGATCTTTATTTGTTGGACGAAATTTATTGGGAGGCGGCATTGATCTATGGTCAAGTGGAGCGAGATTTTCCCAACCAGCCATTGGGCCATCAGGCCAAATTCCGCAACGCGCGCTTATCGTTTTTTGAACACGAATTTGCTTGGTCGTTGGCCCAGTTTGATGTGCTCAAGGGGAGCACGACAACGCGGATGGCCAACGACGCCATGGCTTGGTCAATCAATATTCATGACCATTATGACCTGGATACCAGCACTTTGCCATTGCAGGGTTTGGCGCTGCTGGATCGTCTGGTGTTTCGCCGCGAATACGAGCGTGCTTTGGCCATCTCTGATAGTTTGTTAGATACCCTGAGGATCCATGCTTTGGGCGACGATTTGTACATGCGCAAAGCCAGTTTGTTGGAACGATTGGGCCGCTATGCCGAAGCCGATACGGCCTATGGTTCTGTTTTGGCGAATTTTGGGGAGGAGGTCTGGGCGGACGATGCCTGTCTTCGGCGAGGTGGCTTGTGGGAAACTCGTTTGGGAGATCCCCAAAGAGCCCGTGATTTATACGAAAAACTAATGTTAAAATATCCAGACTCGGCCTTTGTCCCTGAGGCCAGAAAGCGGATACGCAAAATTAGGGGAGACCGAAGCCCCGAAGGTTCCTGATGATAATGTACAATGTTACGGTGATGGTCGAAGAAAGCCTGTCCAATGATTGGTTGGACTGGATGAATCAGACCCATATTCCCGAGGTGATGGCCACGGGTTTTTTTGTTTCGCATCGGGTCTGTCGACTCATGGAGCCGACACCGGAACCGGGCACCGTGACCTACGCTGTACAATATTTTTGTACGGATCGAAACCAATTACAGACCTACCTAGAGGACCACGCGCCCGCCCTGCGTCAGGATCATCATCATCGATTCGGGGACCGGGCCCAGGCCTTTCGGACGGTGTTGGAAATCTTAGGGCCAGCACCCCCTTCGATGGCTTAAGACGGGTTCCGGCGCAGGACTTGGAGTTGGGACAGGGTCTCCAATCGCTGCAGGGCGTCCTCCCAAAGCTGGTTCGTCAGGGCCCCGGCTGGTGTTAGTTCGTCCAAATGGGCCGAAACCTGGCCAATTTCCAATTCGCCTTCTTCAAGGTCCCCCTCAAACATGCCCTTTTTGGCCCGACCGCGCCCGAGCAGTTCTCGGAGGCCTTCGAGGCTATCGCCACGGGTTTCGGCGGCTTTGACATGGCGCGCAAAGGAATTATCCAACAGCCTCACAGGGGTCAAAGCCTTGAGCGCCAAATGAGTATCCCCTTCACGGGCGCTTAGAACCTTGGCCTTGAACGAGGGATGGGCCGAAGATTCCGGGGTTGCCACGTAGCGAGATCCGATTTGGACTCCATCGGCTCCCAGCATCAGGGCGGCTGCAATGGCCTCGCCGCTGCCGATTCCACCGGCCGCCACCAACGGAACATCGATGGCTCTGCGCACGGATGGTAGCAGGCAGAGGGTGGTGGTTTCTTCGCGGCCGTTGTGACCCCCCGCCTCAAAGCCTTCGGCAATGACGGCGTCCACCCCTGCCTCTTGGGCTTTGACGGCAAAGCGGGTGCTGGACACCACATGAAGGACTTTGCAGCCCTTTTCATGGAGGTAGGAGGTCCATTTGGAGGGGCTACCAGCCGAAGTAATCACCACTGGAACCTGGAATTCGGCCAAAAGGCCAAGGTGATCTTCAATTTGAGGGTACAAAAGGGGCAAATTCACGGCAAAAGGCCGATCGCAAACAACCCGCATGCGTTCCAGTTGCCTCCTAAGCTCATCGGGGCGCATGGATCCGGCCCCAAGGGTGCCCAGACCACCGGCCATGCTGACCGCGGAGGCCAATTCCCAGCCACTGCACCAGATCATTCCGGCTTGGATGAGGGGTAAACGGGTGCCCAGG
>RFPG01000210.1 GCA_009926245.1 Sphingobacteriia bacterium
AGGTTACGCTCTGTTGTTACGAAAGATATTTGACCGTCGCGATTTGGCCAACCCCGTTTCGGAGGCGTTGGGGGTGATGGCGGTTTTGAGTATTCTTTATTTTGGGGGAACCTTGGTCATCGAACAACGTAGTTCGTTGTCGGCTAGTGAGTTCATTGCATATATCCTCTTGTTTTCTCAATTGTTACCCCCGGTCAAATCGCTGGGAGCGGCCTATACCAATGTCCAAAAAGGCCTTGCATCTGCTCGGCGGGTTTTTGCGCTTTTGGATCAGGTACCGCAGGTGGTCGATCGTCCCCATGCCAAGCCTTTGGACGATCTCAAAGTGGGTTTGGAATTTCGAAATGTGAGTTTTCGCTACGGTGACACCTGGGTTCTTCGAGATTTGAGTTTTGATTGCAGGCAAGGGGAAACGGTTGCCTTGGTAGGGGTCTCCGGTTCGGGTAAGTCCACGGTGATGGATTTGATCAGCCGATTTATAGAGCCCCAGGAAGGTTGTATTTTAGTCGATGGCCAAGAGCTTGCTTCGGTGCAAACGGATTCTTGGCGGGCGTTGATTGGATTGGTGGGTCAGGAGAATTTGCTTTTTAACGATACTGTCAAGGCGAACATTGCCTTTGGCGATGAATCTCCCGATATGGCCAGGGTTCAAGAGGCCGCCAAGGCAGCGAACGCCCATGGTTTTGTGTCCGGGATGGAGGAGGGTTACGAAACCTCGTTGGCGGAGCAGGGATCCCGATTGAGCGGTGGACAACGGCAGCGCATCGCCATTGCCCGGGCGCTCTACCGCAATCCCCGCCTCTTGTTGCTGGACGAAGCGACCTCTGCGTTGGATTCAGTGGCTGAGCAAGAGGTTCAGGAGGCCTTGCAGGCCCTGATGAAAGGCCGAACGACCTTGGTCGTGGCCCATCGGCTGAGCACCATCCAAAAAGCCGACCGAATTGTGGTCCTCGAAAAGGGTCAAAAGGTCCAAGAAGGCACCCACGAGCAATTGATGGCCCAGGAAGGGGTTTATCGTCGGTTGGTCGAATTGCAGATGCGGGCCTAGGGTGTATTTTTGGAATCGCTTCATCGAAACCTTTCCGCTATGGCCGCTAAATACACCGAAGATAACATTAAATCACTCGATTGGCGAGAGCATATTCGGCTGAGGCCGGGGATGTATATTGGCAAATTGGGGGATGGATCGGCGTACGATGATGGGGTCTATGTATTGATCAAAGAAATCATCGACAATTGCATTGACGAGCATGTGATGGGTTTTGGTAAATCCATCGAAATTGAAATGGGACGGGAAAGCGTTCGCATTCGGGATTATGGCCGTGGGATTCCATTGGGCAAATTGGTGGATTGTGTATCGCGGATTAACACCGGGGGCAAGTACGATGGCGAAGCCTTTACCAAATCAGTAGGCTTGAACGGAGTGGGAACGAAGGCGGTCAATGCCTTGAGTAAAAGCTTTGTTGTTCAGTCGTTTAGGGATGGTTTAAGTCGCAAGGCGGGCTTTGCCCAGGGTTTGTTATTGGAAGAATCCAAAGACCTCCCGACCAACGAGAAGAACGGAACCCTGGTTGAATTTATTCCCGATGGGGAAATTTTTCGGAACTTTCATTTTATCCACGAATTCATTGAAGAACAGCTCTGGAATTATGCTTACCTCAATGCGGGGCTGAGTCTTTACCTCAACGGCAAGAAGTTTTTTTCGAAGGACGGCTTGTTGGATCTTTTGGTGCGCAAGGCCCCTGCGGATGCGATTCGCTATCCTGTCATTCACCTCAAAGGAGACGATATTGAATTGGCCTTTACCCACGGTGAACAATACGGCGAGGAATATTATTCCTTCGTGAACGGTCAGTACACAACCCAGGGGGGTACGCATTTGGCGGCTTACCGCGAGGCGTTGGTGAGGACCATTCGGGAATTTTACAAAAAGGATTTTGATGCCTCCGATGTCCGGGGCTCCATCATTGGCGCTATTAGCCTGCGGGTGCAGGAGCCTGTTTTTGAGTCGCAGACCAAAACCAAGTTGGGATCCCAGCACATGGCCCCGGGTGGTGCTCCGCTCCGCTCCTTTGTCGGGGATTTTATCAAAAGGGAACTGGACAATTACCTGCACAAGCATCCGGCGGTGGCCGATGCCTTGCTCAAAAGAATCACCCAGAGCGAGCGGGAACGCAAGGACATGGCCGGTATCAAGAAGCTGGCCAACGAACGAGCCAAAAAAGCCAACCTGCACAATCGCAAGTTGAGGGATTGCCGACTGCACTACAACGAGGGCCGCAACGAAGGTCATTACAACAGCACCCTTTTTATAACGGAGGGAGATTCGGCGAGCGGCAGCATCACCAAGGCCCGTCAGGTCGAAACCCAGGCGGTTTTTAGCCTACGGGGCAAGCCTTTGAATTGTTACGGGCTCAAAAAGAAGGTGGTGTACGAGAACGAGGAATTTAATTTGTTGCAACACGCCCTGAACATCGAAGAGGGCTTGGAAAATCTTCGCTACAACCGGGTGGTCATTGCGACGGATGCGGATGTGGACGGCATGCATATACGGCTTTTGTTAATGACCTTCTTTTTGCAGTTCTTTCCGGATTTGGTAAGGGACGGCCATTTGTACATCCTTGATACCCCTTTGTTTAGGGTTCGTAACAAACAAGAAACGATTTATTGTTACAGCGAATCCGAGAAGCAGGCTGCCATGGCTCGATTGGGTGCAAGGGCCGAAGTCACCCGATTTAAAGGGTTGGGTGAAATCAGTCCGGACGAATTTGGGCGTTTTATTGGGCCGGACATGCGCCTGGAACCCATTATCCTCAAGGCGGATACATCTATCCCCAAGCTTTTGGCCTACTACATGGGCAAGAATACCCCGGAGCGCCAACAATTTATTGTGGAGAACCTGCGCTGGGAAATGGATGCCCCCCAGGGCGTTGCCTTAGCGAACGAAGAGTCGGCGGTGCCAACTTTGACCGAAGGGTAACCAAAGGCGATCGAGGTCGCCGACTTTGGTTAGGAGGGTATCGGCCACCAAGGTGGTATCTGCGACCATGCCGTCTGCAACCGCTGCTTGCATGGTTTGGTGATCCATGACTTGGATGGGCTGGTCTCCGTTGCGGTAGAAGTACCGGCGCTTCTCCAGGAAGTTTAGGTTCAGGCTTTTGCCCAGGTCCTGCACAAAGTGGGTGGCCTTGTCAATGGAGCAACCGCTGGCCGAGGTTTGGGCTTCGTCCACGGCCAATAGAATAAAAAAGCATTCGCTCAAGGATGCCGAA
>RFPG01000022.1 GCA_009926245.1 Sphingobacteriia bacterium
GGATCACTTCAGGCAATTGGACTTTGAGCTGGAAGTGGCCGTGGTGGTGGGCCGCAAAGCCCGCAATATCCCCGCCCACGATGCCGATGCCTGCATTGCCGGCTACACGATTATGAACGATTGGAGTGCTCGAACCTTGCAGATGGAGGAAATGCTCCTCAGCCTGGGGCCCGCCAAAGGCAAAGATTTTGCAACAACCCTGGGGCCCTTTTTGGTCACCCCGGATGAATTGGAACCCTGGCGCTGCCAACCCAAGCCAGGGCATACCGGTGCATCGTACGCCCTGGAGATGGTGGCAAGGCTCAACGGTCAGGAAATTTCTAGAGGGAACATGGGAGATATGGATTGGACCTTTGCCGAAATCCTCGAGCGTTGTGCCTACGGTGCCGACCTGCATCCCGGGGATGTGGTAGGTTCGGGGACGGTGGGAACCGGTTGCTTCTTGGAGCTCAACGGTACCGGCCGACGCTTGGACCCCGAGGGCTACCAACCCCGTTGGTTGCAGGCCGGGGATGTGATGGAACTCGAAATCTCCGGATTGGGAACCCTGGTCAATACCGTGGTGGCCGATGAGACGGATTTTTCGATTCTTGCCCTCAAAAAAAACCGTTCATGAGCACCCTACGCTTTGGTGGAGCAGGTTTCCCTGGCCTCTGCCGAGTACCCATCCGGGGTCAATGAATTTACCAAGGCCGGGCTGACCGCCTTGCCGTCCAAGCGGGTTCAACCCCCCCGGGTGGCCGAATCTCCGGTTCAATTTGAATGCAAAGTTTTGGAGGTTAAGCCCTTGGGTCAAAACGGCGGAGCGGGTAATTTGGTGATCTGCGAAGTGATCTACGCCCATTTGGCAGAAGATGTTCTGGATGCGAACGGGGTACCGGACCCGCGGGCCCTGGATCCCGTGGCCCGATTGGGCGGGGATTGGTACAGCCGGGCAGCGGGGGCCCTGTTTGAGGTGCCCAAACCCAACCGCCATTGCGGTATGGGAGTCGATGCTTTGCCCGCCTGGTTGCAACAGCAGCCGGGGGTACCAGGGAATTTGTTGGGTCGATTGGGCAACTTGTCGGCTCCTCCCGATGCATCCAAAATTCTTGAAGCCCAAGAGCGGTTCCGTGCCCTGCATCCTCAAGGGTCTTTTCCGCTCAAGGCGGGGGATGCAGGTTGCACTGTTTTGTTCCAACAAATCCTACATCTCGTCGAGAAGGGCGCCCTGGACGAGGCCCTGGCCTTGGCCTTTGTCCCCGTTGGCGATGCTTCTTGATCCTTCGACGTCCCCCTCCAAGCCCATCGCTCCTTGGATGATCTACGGGGCCAACGGCTATACCGGTCGATTGGTGGTGGCCGAGGCGTTGCGAAAGGGTTTGCAGCCGGTATTGGCAGGTCGAAACCGAGAACAAATCCTGGCCATGGGCCTGGATACCGGATTGGAAACCCGGGTTTTTGGCTTGGAAACGCCGGAGCAGGTTGATGCAGGCCTGCAGGGAATGGGGGCGGTTTTGCATTGCGCCGGACCCTTTGTGCACACCTACCGTCCCATGGTGGAAGCCTGCCTGCGTTTGGGTGTTGATTATTTGGATATCACGGGGGAGCTCGCGGTGTTGGAGGGGCTGCATGCGCTGGATGCCAAGGCCAAGGAGGCCGGTATTCTCCTCCTGCCGGGCACAGGTTTTGATGTCGTGCCCACCGATTGCATGGCCATGAAATTGGCCTCCGAATTGCCCGGAAGCGATCGCTTGATTTTGGCTTTTGTGAATCGAGGGAGCCGGGTATCCCACGGAACCCTCCGATCCATGTTGACGCGGCTGGGGGATCCCGGTGCTGAACGAGTGGCGGGTCGGCTTGTGGCCAAGCCCATAGGCCGGCTGGGTACCACCATCGACTTTGGGTTGGCTCAGCGTTTTTGCATGAGCATCCCTTGGGGAGACCTCTTCACCGCATGGACCAGTACCGGCATCCCTAACATCGTGACCATGACCGCATCACGACCCTGGGTGCATCGATTGCTGCGGTTGCAGGCCCTGTTCAATCCTTTGCTCCAAAAACCATTTTTTCGACGTTGGTTGGTCCGCTGGGTGGATCGTCATGTTTGGGGCCCGAGTGCGAGCGAATTGGAACAGGGCCAAGCCCTGGTTTACGGAAAAATTTCGCATCCCGATGGACGGGTTCGGGAGGCTCGCCTGGTCTTGCCCGAATGCTACCGGCTCACGGCGATAACCTCCGTGGGACTGGTCCAACAACTGGGTGTACTGCGGGAGCAGGGACGGAGCGGATGGTGCACACCGGCCTCGGCCATGGGGCCCGAATGGGTGGTTTCCCTGGAAGGATGTCGCTGGCTTGAGTCGGTCTAGGATACCGAGGCTAGCGCTTTTTTGTAGGTTTCCAGGGCCCTGTTTCGGGCCATTGGATGGTCCACGATGGGCCTGGCATAGGTGATTTGATCGATTTCGGGCACCCATCGCCGGATGTACACGCCCTGGGGATCGAATTTGCGAGCCTGCTCGTACGGATTAAAGACCCTGAAATAAGGCGCGGCATCGTTCCCGCAACCGGCGGCCCATTGCCAGCCCCCCACATTGCTGGCTTGCTCAAAATCCAGGAGATGTTTGGCGAACCAGGCTTCGCCCCAACGCCAATCAATCAACAGGTGTTTGGTCAAAAAACTGGCCACCACCATGCGGACCCGGTTGTGCATCCACCCGGTTCCTAACAATTCTCGCATCCCTGCATCGACCAAAGGATACCCGGTTTGTCCCTGGCACCAACGCTCGAATTCATCGGGATTATTCCGCCATTCGATACGATCGTAGGCCGGTTTGAAAGCGCGTTCGGTGGTGTGGGGAAAATACCAAAGGATGCTCTGGTAAAAATCCCGCCATATCAACTCGTTGATGAAGGTATCGCTCAGGCCCATGGCCTGCTGCGCGAGTTCACGGACCGAGAGGGTCCCAAAACGCAGGTGCAGGCCGAGTCGGCTGGTTCCGTGAATGGCCGGCAGGTCCCTTTGTTCGGCGTAACGCGCCAAGATGTCTCGATGAATCAAGGGCTCGGGTAGGACCAGTCGCGTCGGACGAAACCCCAAACTTTCGAGGGTGGGCATGGCCTGGGGTGGAAGGGGCAACCAGCGGGGAGATGGTCGGGACTCCAGGGGGCTGGGGTTCCAATCTTCGTTGCGGATTTTTTGACGCCAGGTCCTGGCGTAGGGGGTAAAAACGGTGTAGGGTTGACCGTCGGGTTTAAGGACGGTACCGGGTTCCATCAGGGTATGATCCGCTTCGGTCCGAATCTGGATCCCTTGGACTTCCAAAAGATCCAAGATTTGGCGGTCTCGTTGAACGGCGTAGGGTTCGTAGTCCCGGTTCCAAAAAGCCTTACCAACCCGGAAAGTGTTCGTGATATGCTTCCAAGCCTCAACGGGCGTGCTATGCAGCACCAACAAATCGCTGCCTTGGGCCTGCAGTTCCAGGCGCAGTTCGCCCAGGGTGCGCACCAAAAAGCTAACGCGGCCGTCCTCGGGATTCTCCAGTCGGTCCAGGATGTTGCGGTCCAAAACAAAAATCCCCAAAACGGGTAAACCGCTTCGATGGGCCTGTTCCAAAGCACGGTTATCGCGAAGGCGCAGATCCCGACGGAACCAAAAGACCGATATATCCCCGGCGCTTGTCATTTTTGGGATTTGTTACAAGACTTTGAGGTTGCCCAAACCTCCATCCACGCCCCATACCTGACCGGTGATCCAATTCGCTTCGGGGCTTAGCAAAAAGCGAACCAAGGCGGCAGGATCCGAAGGTTCACCGACCCGGCCCAACGGATGGCGGCGGGCCGAGGCTTCGGCTTTTTCGGGGGTTGACAACAGGCTCTGAGCCAGCGGTGTACGAGTGAGGGATGGGGATACGACGTTGAAGCGGATTCGTTGGGCAGCGTATTCGGCGGCCAGGCTGATCACCAAGCCCTCCAGGGCGGATTTGGCTGCAGCGATGGCGCTGTGAAAGGGCATACCGATCCGACTGGCCACGGTGCCCATCAGGACCACCGAGGCGTCCCCGCTTTGTTTCAAGGCAGGGAGGGCGGCCTGCACCGCGCGAACGGCCCCCAACAAATTAATCTCCATCGTTTGACGAAAATCATCGGGGCTGGTTCGGTGAAAAGGCTTCAAGGGAATGCTGCCCGGCAAATAAACCAAGCCGTGCAGGACCTCCGGAAGGGAAGCGACCGGGGGATCCTCACCGGATAACACATCCCACGCAGCGAAGGTTAGACCGGGCATAGCCTGTTCATCCGCCGGGTTGCGACGCCCCCAAGCGATTACACGGGCGCCCTGTTCCAAAAGCTGTCGGGTCAATTCTGCCCCGATGCCGGACGAAGCCCCGATCACCAGGAGGCTGCGTCCCTGAAAAACGCCACTCATCCGGCGTTTTTACCGATTTCGAGGTACTTGAGAAATTCGTTGCGGACGGATTCCTGCTCAAAGAGACCGTGGTAAGCCGAGGTGACCGTGCTACCACCCTGGTCTTGGACCCCCCGCATCGAAACGCAGAGGTGGGCTGCATCCACCATCACCGCCACATCCCGGGTTTGGAGGGCTTCCTGCAAACCCGTCGCAATTTGACGCGTTAAACGCTCTTGGACCTGGGGCCGGCGGGCGTAATAATGCACCAGTCGGTTGATTTTGGACAGGCCAATAACCTTGCCCGAGGAGAAATACGCAACATGCACTTTGCCCACAATGGGAACAAAATGGTGCTCGCAATTGGAATGCAGGTTAATATCCCGTTCCACCAGCATTTGCTGGTACTCGTATTTGTTATCAAAAAGGGCGACCCTGGGTTTGTTGGCCGGGTTCAGTCCGCTAAAAATCTCTTTGACATACATTTTGGCAACACGATCCGGCGTGCCTCTCAGGCTGTCATCGCTGAGGTCCAGTCCCAGAATATGCATGATTTCCCGAAAATGCTGGGCGATC
Organism: Sphingobacteriia bacterium; assembly: GCA_009926245.1. GTDB lineage: Bacteria > Bacteroidota > Bacteroidia > UBA7662 > UBA7662 > SYHX01. The sequence goes on from RFPG01000022.1 coordinate 4,961, forward strand.
AATTGCATTTTGGTATCGTCGTCCATCGCAAAGGCATCGTCGCGCAAGGGCGTATCCGGGGAACTGGCCAAATGCAGTTCGCCCTTTTCGTAGGCTTCGATTAAATCAAGCTCCCTCGCAGACGGCATAGTTTCGGGGTGTTTCATACAAAATTACTTTTAAATCAAGGTGGGTTGGCAAAACACGGCGCAGGATTTGCCAAACAACCCCCGCGATATGTTCAGCGGTGGGATTGAGTTCCGCAAATTCAGGAACATCCAAGTTCAGATTTTGGTGGTCAAAGCGTTCGGTCACATGGTCCCGAATCAAATCGGCCAGGTGTTTGAGGTCGATGACAAAGCCGGTCTCGGGGTCAACGGTCCCGGTGACTTCGACCTTTAATTCGTAATTGTGCCCATGATAATGGGGAAGGGCGCATTTCCCAAAGACTTCCCGGTTGCGGTTTTCGTCCCAATCGCGGCGAAAGAGCCGGTGAGCGGCGTTGAAGTGGGCAACGCGCCCGACGGTAATCCTCATAGGTTAACGGAAATCTTCATGGAGTATTAACGCTGCCTCCTGCCTTTTGTTTGAAGGGGGGGATCCCCCCGCCTTGCCAGGGTCTTCCTCAGGCCCAAAACGGGTTAGATTTGTCGTCTGAACGCCTAACGTGACCCCCAACAACCCTTCCAACCCATCAGGACCCGCTGCAGAAGGGGTCAAGGACCGTCCTTCGGTTATCCGGGCCTGGTGCATGTACGATTGGGCCAATTCGGTTTACAATCTCTGCATTACCACGGCCATTTTCCCCATCTATTACAGCAGCCTTTCGGCCACGGTCTCGGCCCAAAACGGCTGGACCCGCCCGGTGGCCAACAGCCTGGGCCAGGCCAGCGAATCCGTTTCTTTTTTGCGTTTGGGTTCGTGGGAGGTTCCGGCCAGCAGTTTGTATTCCTACGCCCTGGCCCTGGCCTACCTGAGCATCGCGATGGTATCGCCTTTGCTATCGGGGATGGCGGATTACGGAGCTCGCCGCAAAGCCATGATGAACCTTTTTATCACCGTGGGCAGCCTGGCCTGCGTTGGGCTTTACGGGATGACGGTCGATACCTGGGTCTGGGGTATCTTTTGTTTTGTGTTAGCGGCTTTTTCGTGGGCCGGGTCTGCGCTCTTTTACAATTCATTCTTGCCGGTGATTGCCAGCGAATCCCGCATCGATGCCGTTAGTGCCAAAGGCTTTGCCTACGGTTATGTCGGATCGGTGGTTCTGCTGATCCTGAATTTGGCCTTTATCATGAACCCCGGGTGGTTGGGCATGGACACGGGGCAGGTGACCCGCTTGTCCTTTGTGAGTGTGGGCTTGTGGTGGTGGGGTTTTTCCCGCATCACGCTGGCCGGTCTGCCCGGCGAAGAGGCCAGCGGCCAGGCCGGTCTTCGGACCACGGCCCTTGGTTGGTTGCGCATCGGCTGGTCGGAGTTGCGCGGTGTGGTGGTGGCCATGAAAGGCATGCCTTCCCTCAAGACCTTTTTGTTTGCGTACTTTTTTACCTGCGCTGGTTTGCAGACCATCATGCTGGTGGCTTCCTTGTTTGGCGCAGAGGTGCTACGATTGCCGACCGATCGGTTGATTGCGGTGATTCTTTTGATCCAAATCATCGCCATCGGAGGGTCCTTTGGATTTGCTCGTTTGGTGCCCAAGATGGGCAATGTTCGGCTGCTTATTCTGACGGGGCTGGTATGGATTTTGGTTTGTATGGCGGCGGCGGTTGTTCAACAGGAATGGGAATTTTACACCATGGCCGGGGTGGTCGGCGTGATCATGGGCGGGTCCCAGACCTTGTTGCGGAGCACCTACGCCAAGATGATACCAACGGGTACGCGCAACAACGCCTCGTTTTTTTCTTTTTACGATTTGACCGAAAAAGTAGCCATCGTTTTTGGCACCTTTAGTTTTGGTTTTATCAATCAATGGACCGGCTCGATGCGCAATTCGGCCTTGTTTTTGGCCCTGTATTTTGTGATCGGGATTTACTTTCTGATCCGCATGCTTCGCATTCCTCGTGAAAACCCATCCTGAACCTATGTTGACGCCGGAGGTCCTCCCCATGGAGGAGGTCGATTTTTTTGTCCCTTGTTTTGTGGACCAGTTTTATCCCGACGCCGCCATGGCTGCGGTGGAGGTGCTCGAAGCCCTGGGTTGCCAGGTTCGGGTTCCGGAGGGGGCGACCTGCTGCGGTCAACCGGCCTACAACGCCGGGTATTGGGAGGAAGCAAGGCCGGTGGCGGCCAAATGGCTCCGTGATTTTGGGCCCACCAAAGAGTTGGAGCGTACCGTGGTGGTTTTGTCCAGTTCCTGCACCGGAATGCTGCGCAACGGTTACCGTGAATTGCTTCCGGCTTCGGGTCCGGAATACAAGGCCTGGGAACAAGCCCGCCCCCGCATTTTGGAATTTGTGGAATTTGTTCATGCCCATCCCCATCGAAACCGCCTTCAGTCGGTGTTTCAACACAAGATTTCCTATCACGATGCTTGTTCGGCACTGCGCGAGTGCGGTATCCGGGACCAGGTTCGGGATTTGCTGGCGGGGGTCCGGGGATTGGAGCTGATAGAATTGCCAGAGAACGAAACCTGTTGTGGTTTTGGGGGCACCTTCGCGGTCAAGTACGAAGGGATTTCGACCGCCATGGCGGACCAAAAAATCGGTCATTATCGCCAAACCGGCGCCGAATACTTGGTCAGTGCCGACTTGTCTTGCCTCATGCACCTCAAGGCCTACGGCGACCGTCAGGGCCCGACGGTTCAAACCCTGCACCTGGCCCAGGTTTTGGCCTCCGGTCTCCCCAAAACAACGCCTGCTCGATGAGCCAAGAAATCCACGGTTATTGGTCGGCACCGGCCCTGGGCGAATGGATGCGCAGGGTCTTTGAGGCCATGGGTTGTTCGGTGGAGGATGCCGCCACCGCGGCCGAAGTTTTGTTGGAAGCGGACCTCAAAGGCATTGACTCGCACGGGGTGGCCCGCCTGCCCGGTTATGTTCGCTTGTGGCGCAAAGGCCGCATCAACCCGCGCCCTGTTTGGCGTTGGGAACAACGGATGCCGGCGGTGGCGGTTTTGGATGCCGATGCTGGTTTGGGTTTGGTGGCCGCCCGTGTTGCCATGGATCGGGCCGTTGAAATGGCCGCGGTTTACGGGACCGCCCAGGTTTTGGTCCGCAATTCCAATCATTTTGGGATTGCATCGGAACACGCGCTTCGGGCCGTTCCCCACGGCATGGTGGGCTGGGCGATGACCAATGCCAGCCCGCTCGTGGCTCCCTACGGCTCTTCGGAGCGACTCTTTGGAACCAACCCTTTGTGTTATGCCTTCCCTGCGGGGCGGCGCGACCCCATGGTGATCGATATGGCGACCTCGGCAGCGGCGAATGGCAAATTGGAATTGGCCGCGGCCCGCTCCCAGGCGATCCCCGAGGGTTGGGCCGTGGATGCCCAGGGGCGAACGACCACGGATCCCTTGATCCTCCAAAATGGAGGAGCCTTGCTCCCGCTGGGTTCGAATCCGGCCGGGGGTGTGCACAAAGGATACGGTTTGGGGGCCTTGGTGGATTGGTGGTCCGGGGTTTTGAGCGGGGCGAGCTTTGGCCCTTGGGTTCCCCCCTTTGTGGATTTTTTGGAGCCGGCCCCCGATCAGCCCGGCCCTGGTTTGGGTCATGCATTGGGCGCAACGGCCATCGAAGCCCTGATGCCCCTGGAGGAATACAACCGCCGTGTGGAGCGCTGGGCCGAACGCATTTTGGCCGCCGAAACAGCCCCCGGTCAGCCCCCGCTGCTCTTGCACGGCATGCCCGAATGGGAGAGCAGGGCCCGTCGATTGGAGCAGGGAATTCCCTATACCGAGGCCAGAAATCGTAGCCTCCGCAATTTGGCCCTTGAATTAGGCCTGGACACGATAGACGAAAGCCCCCCTAACTTGCGTTAACTTAATTTTCTACCCTATGTTTGATTTGTTTGGAATGATGGACAAAATCGGCAAGCTCAAAGAAGCCGTCGAAGATGTCCGTAATCAATGCGATCGTTTGCACATCACCCAACGCTCCGAGAACGGGGAAGTGGAGGTGGTCTGCACCGCGAACAAAAAAATTGTTTCCATCAAAACCCTTCCCGCTTATTTGAACAGCGAAAACGCCCCCGCCTTGGACCAATTGCTGGCCTCCACCGTGGATGCCGCCCTGCGCGAAGCCCATCGGACCCACAAGGAGCTGTTCAAGAAATCCACCGAAGGTTTGATTCCCAATATTCCGGGATTGGATCTTTCCAAATTCATATCCTAAATCCTCCCGCAATCCTTGCGATGGAATGGCATCCGGCCCTCGTTCATTTCCCTATGGGTTTTGCGGTGGCATCGTGGATCGGCGAAACCATCCGGACCTGGGCTTCACCAGCCGATGCCCAAGCCTCTGTTTGGGAAAGCATGAGCCGGGTTTTGTTATGGTGGACACTGCCGGCTCTCTTGTTGGCGGTGGTCAGCGGGAACCTGGCCAACGATGCCCACGGTCCGCAGGGTTCTGGATCGGCGGTTGAGGTTCTCCAAAACCACGAAGCCCTGGGCTATTTCACCGCTGCTGGCTTGGTGTTCTTGGCCTTTTGGCGATCGGTGCGCTCGTTGACCATGTCCAAATCGGAACAACGCGGTTATTGGTTCACCCTGACGGCCTTCTTGATGGTCATGGCCTGGGGCGCCACCCTGGGCGGTCGCCTGGTGTATCAGCACCGCATCGGCGTGGAAACGACCCCTGTTTCCACTTCACCCTCTCTTCCACTACACTAAATTCCCTCTACCTTATTTATGCCTCTTTTTGCAACCCCCAAACAATCCAACGGAACCAATACCGGCCCCCAGGCCCCTCGCACCAAATCCAAAACCAAGGAATGGCTGGAAGCCGTGGTCTTTGCCGTCGTGGTGGCCACACTCATCCGGACCTTTGTGGTGGAAGCCTATACCATCCCCACCCCCTCCATGGAAAAAAGCCTGATGGTGGGGGATTTTTTGTTTGTTAGCAAATTGAGTTACGGACCCCGGCTTCCGATGACTTGGCTTTCGTTTCCCTTTGCGCACAATACCATGCCCTTTGTGGGCGGTCCCTCGTATTTGGAAAAACCCTCCACGGGGTACCATCGCTTGTGGGGGTTGGGCCGGATTCGTAACAACGATGTGGTGGTCTTTAATTATCCCATGGACGATGCACGCCCCGTTGACAAAAGAGACAATTATATCAAACGATGCGTGGGCATACCGGGGGATACCTTGCGTCTGGTGGATCGCCGACTCCGCATTAACAGCCGTTGGGTGGAGGAACCTCGCAACAGCCAACACCGGTACCATGTCAAAACCGACGGCAGTGGATTCAATCCTTTGGTGCTTCGCAAAATGGACGTGAGCGAAGGCGGGCAGGTGACCGCGGAAGGGGATTTTATTTTTAGTTTGACTCCGTCCAATGCCATCAAAATGAAGGACTTCGCCAATGTCCGATTGTTGGAGCCCTACACCGCCCCGGCCGGTATGTACACCGAAGAAATCTTCCCGCATGCTTCGCAATTCCCTTGGAATATTGACCAAGTGGGGCCGATTGTGATCCCGGCCCAAGGCATGGTGATGCCCTTGGACACCCATAATTTGCCGGTGTACCGTCGGGCCATCGAGGTCTACGAGGGGAACCGTGTGGAGGTGCGCAACGGCCGTGTTTGGATTAACGGTCAATCCGTAACATCTTATACGTTCCGAATGAATTATTATTGGATGATGGGGGATAACCGGCACAATTCCTTGGACTCCAGGTATTGGGGTTTTGTTCCCGAAGACCACGTGGTCGGCAAGGCCGTCATGGTTTGGTTGAGCATCGATTACAGCGCCGATTGGTTGAACAAGGTTCGCTGGAATCGTTTGTTCCGCTCCGTCGCTTCTCGCTAAACAAGCCTCTCACCGAAAATCCAGCGCACCGATGGTTTACCGGTTTTTGTACACCTTGGTGGGTTGGTGCAGGTCCTTCTATTTCAGCAAAATAACCCTGCGTGGCTGGCCCTCTTCTTGGTCCAAGGGGAGCGTGCCCCAGCGTCCCCGCATGCTCTGTGCCAATCACCCTTCTTCTTTTTTGGATGCCGTATTGGTTGCAGCGTACCTGCCTTTTCCTTTGGGTTTTTTGGGGAGGGGGGATGCCTTCACGCCTCGTTTTGGGAATTTTCTGCGCAAGCATCTCAACATGATGCCGGTATGGAGGCATCGCGAAGGCTACGCCAATGTGCATCGCAATTACGAGACCTTTGCCGAAGCCAACGAATATTGGTCCAAGAACGGAGCGTTGATTATTTTCTCCGAAGGCCTCTGTGTGCAGGAATGGAAGTTGCGGCCATTGCCCAAGGGCAGTGCGCGCATGGTATGGAATGCCTTTCACCAAGGGCTGGATTTGGAAATTGTTCCGGTGGGCATCAATTATGAACATTTTGACGGTCCCGGCAAAACAGCCGATCTACGCTTTGGGGGGATGGTCCTTGCCAGTCAATTGATGCAGCGATTTCAAGAAGAGGCAGGTGCGGTGGATGAGAACGGGAAATTGCGTGAAACCGCTTTTTTGTTACGATTCAATCGTTGGTTGGAAGGGGAACTGCGAACCCTGGTGGTGCAAGCCCCCGGCCGCGCCGAAGCTTGTAGTCCATTGGGCGGTGCCGAGACCTTGGCGGGACCGCTGATCCCAACGCAGAATCGTCCGTTCATGCTCGCCCTGGCCCGCCTCTTGCATGCTCCGTATTACCGCCCTATGAGGGCTTTG
>RFPG01000211.1 GCA_009926245.1 Sphingobacteriia bacterium
TCAAATGGGGGCCACGGCACAGGTCCGTGAAGGCACCCTGGGTATAAAAGGTGATACGACCGTCTTCCAGCCCTTCGAGTAATTCCAACTTGTAAGGATCGCCCTTTTCTTCGAAATAGGCCACGGCCTCGGACTTGGATACTTCACGGCGCTGAAAAACAGACGATTGACTCGCCAATTCCAGCATTTTTTTCTCCACTTTGGGGAAATCATCGCTGGAAAACGCATGGTCCCCAAAATCGATATCGTAGTAAAAACCCTGCTCAATGGCCGGCCCAATCCCCAAACGAATTCCGGGGTAGAGAGCCTCCAAGGCCTCGGCCAAAAGGTGGGCGCTTGAATGCCAAAACGTGGAACGCGCACCGGGCTCCTCCCATTTGAGCAAACGAAGGCGGGCTGTTTCGGGAAGACTTCGCTGCAAATCCCAGACTTCACCGTTCACCTCCGCCGCAAGAACCTGTCTGGCCAAGCCTTCCGATAAAGAGCGGGCCACATCCAAAGCCGTCGTCCCCAAGGGATACGTCCGTTGGCTGCCGTCGGGGAGTTGAACGTTGATGGAATCGGAGGTCATGAAGGGTTGAGCGGGGTCGGTTAAAGGTATTTTTTAAAACAAAAAAGCCTGCGAATATACATCATTTGAGCCGGTTAAGCCCCTGCAGGGCCTGAGGATACCCTTTTTGGAGGCGAAGGCATTCCCGGTAATCGGCCGATGCTTCGGCCTGGCGGCCCATCATTTCGTAACACAACCCTCGGTTCGCCAAGGCCGGCAAATCTCCGGCGCTCAGGGCCATCACCCGATCAAATCCCTGCAGAGCTGGGTCGTATTTCTGCTCCAATAAATCCAGGTAGGCCAGGTTAAAGAGGGCATCCCGATGCGACTTGTTCAATTGGAGAAGGGCACGGTAATCCTGCCGGGCCGAGTCTGGGTAACCCTGGCCCTGCAACAACATCGCCCTGGCGTAGAGCGCCTCCGCATGACCCGGACGGATTTCCAGCACATTGCTGAAATAGCGATGGGCCAAGCGAGGGTCTGCTTCGCGCAATCCCAGTTCGAGGTAAGCGGCGTAAAGGCGGGGGTCTTGTTCGATCGCGGTGAGCCAAGCCGATCGCGCCGCGGTGGTATCCTTTTGTTCCAGGTGAGCCATGCCTTTGAGGAGGTAGGCCTCGGCCAAACGTTTGTCACGTCGCAATGCTTCGTTGAGGTATTTGAAAGCCACCGAATATTGACGGTTAATCAAAGCCAATTCTCCTCGCCGCAGGTAGGCTCTCACCAAGTTGGGATTGCGGGCCATGGCCACCCGCAATGCGTCGTCGGCCTCCGAAATCAATCCAATCCGGGTGTAGATCTCCCCCAGGATGCAATAAAAAAGAGCATTCCCCGTGTCCAGCAACAAGGCCGACTTGATATCGGCCATGGCTTTGCGCAAGGCTTCCCGGGGCTGATCGGGAGACGCTTCGGCAGCGGCCGCAAGGCCGGAATCGGTTGTGTTGACCGAAAGATCGCGGTCGCGTTGCAGCCACCAATCGGCCCGTTCAGCGTACGCCGTGGCATCCGACCCATTCATCGCAATCCGACGATTGAGATCTTTCAAAACAGCTTCGGCATCGGGAGCACTTTTTCGCTCCTCGCCCGCCTTCTGGTTTGCCTGATCGCTGTTGCATGCCAACAAAAACCAAAAACCCAGGGGTAGGAACAAGACGACGACCCAACGTTGCAAGGAACTGACCATTACTTTTGTCAAAAATAGCGTCCCCATGTACAAACACCGCCATTTGATTGAGGTACGCCTTTGGAAAAGGTCCACATCCGACACGGTGCCCTTATTCACCTTGGTTACAGGATTCATTATCAGCCTCCTGGCCCTTTCGAACCCCGCAAGTTCCCAATCCATGCCCCCGTCGGCGATCCCCAGCGATTCGCTCATCTACCCCGCCGAACAACACTTTGCAAACGCCCGCAGGCTGACCCAAGGCGGGGATAATGCCGAAGCCTATTGGAACTCGGCCTCCAACAGCCTGGTTTTTCAGAGCAACAACCCCGCATGGGGTCTGGGTTGTGACCAGATTTTTGTTTTGGATCCCACTCAACTAAAGGTACCGAATTTCCAACGCCCTCCCATGGTTTCAACCGGCAAAGGCCGAACAACCTGCGCCTATTTTGTCCCTGGCGATGAGCGGGTGGTCTGGGCCTCCACCCACGGCGTGCAGGATTCCTGTCCTCCACCCCCCGCCCCCCGTCCGGATCGCAAATACCTCTGGTCCATTGATCCAGCCTACGATATTTACCTCAGCGATTTGAAGGGAGGGCAGCAGGAAGTTTTGGTGGAATCGCCCGGTTACGATGCCGAAGCCACCTTTTCACCGGACGGACGTTGGATGGTCTTTACCAGCACCCGGGATGGGGACTTGGACCTCTACCTCATGTCCTGGCCGGAACGCCAAATAACCCGTGTGACCAGCGCTCTCGGTTACGATGGTGGGGCCTTTTTTTCGCCGGATAGCAAGCAACTTATTTTTAGGGCATCCCGCCCCCAGACACCCCAGGAGGTTGAGGAGTACCGACAACTCCTCTCCGAAGGCCTGGTCGCCCCCACCCGCATGGAGCTCTTTGTCTGCAACCTGGACGGAAGCGGCCTGCGCCAAATCACCCAACTGGGCGGTGCGAATTGGGCCCCTTACTTTCACCCCGATGGTCAGCGGGTTGTTTTTTCCTCCAATCACCACAGCAAGCGGGGTTTTCCTTTCAACTTGTTTATGGTCAACCTGGATGGTACAGGGCTCAAGCAAATCACCTTTGACCCGACGTTTGACTCCTTCCCCATGTTTTCACCGGACGGTCGTCGCCTCATTTTTGCCTCCAACCGTCGCAACGGCGGAACCCGCGATACCAACTTGATTCTCGTAGACTGGGTGGACCGTCCTTAACTTCGCCAAGACCCTAGCTCTACCGCCTATGCCCGTTTATCACCGCCTGGGACAAATCCCCCCCAAACGCCATACCCAATTCCGCAAGCCCAACGGGGAACTCTACTACGAGCAATTGTTTGGGACCGTTGGCTTTGACGGCATGTCTTCCCTGATGTACCATCTGCATCGCCCCACCATCATTCGATCCATGGGCGAGACCTTGGACTTGCGCCCTCAGATTGCCGTGCAACACAATATTACACCGCGGCGGTACCAAGGATTTCAGGTTCAACCCGTGAGCGATTACCTGCACAGCCGGGTTCCCCTTTTTGTC
>RFPG01000212.1 GCA_009926245.1 Sphingobacteriia bacterium
GCCGGTTTTTGGGGAGTACAGATTATCGCCCCCATATCCATCAGGGCTTGGTTGTAATCGCCGGGGCGGGACGTATCCAAAAGCTCCTGAGCGGTTTGGCGGATCCATCGCATCCCTTCGGCGGTATCATAGGGCGCTTCGGCCCCAAAAGCCCGTGACAAAACACGGATGACATTGCCATCCACCACCGGTTCCGGGTAATCCAGGGCAATGGAGGCAATGGCCGCGGCCGTATAGGGGCCCACCCCAGGCAGTTGGAGCCATTCGGCAGGACTTTGAGGCAAGCCCCCGCCCCTCTCAACCACCAACTTAGCAGCGCTATGCAAGAGGTGGGCTCTGCGGTAATAACCCAAACCCTGCCAAAGGCGAAGGACGTCCTGAATATCAGCCTTGGCCAAATCCTGAACCGTTGGGAAATGAGCCAGGAATCGAAGATAGTACGATGTTCCCTGCTCAACCCTGGTTTGCTGCAACAGGACTTCCGAAAGCCAGATCGCATAGGGATCGCGCGTTCTTCGCCAAGGCAAATCCCGACCATGAACGGCGTACCATTCCAATAAACCCTTGGTCCAGAGAATTTTATACTTCAACAACCTTCGCTCTGTTTTTTGTTTGGCATCATCCTGTTGACGCATACTATTAAGAATTATAGCCTATATTTGCGGTCCTTTACGAAAATTCTTCGAATTAACCCTCAAAACCAAAACCATGACCAAAGCAGATTTGATTCGCCAGATTGCCGACGAAACAGGAGTTGAACGAGTTGACGTTGCCCAAAGTGTAGAAGCCCTCATCGCAGTTGTAAAGAAATCCCTCAAAGGCGGTCAGAGTATCTATCTCCGCGGTTTTGGAAGTTTTATTATTAAGAAGCGCGCCAAGAAACTGGCCCGGAATATTTCCCGCGGTACCACCGTTGAAATCCCAGAGCATTTTGTCCCCAGCTTCAAGCCCTCCAAGCAGTTTATTGATTTAGTCCGCAAAGGACCCAAAAAGACCCGTTAAAAATGCTCTCCAGACCCCTAATCCTGGTAATCCTCTGCCTAGCAGTGGGTTTGACCCTAGCGATTGGGGGGCAACGGAGCGCCATGAAAGCGGGCGATGCGGGGGATAGCAATCCTTCGGAATCGAATGCCCGAACAGAACCCACCGCCTCCACCTTGTTGGATAGCAAGGTAAAGGCCTTGACCGAAGAAGACCGCGTCCGCTTTGAATCGGTTCGCTCTGCCTTGGACTCCCTCAAGGATCGCCCCGAACAAAGCGCGGGTTTGTGGAAGAGTCTGGCGTCTTTTTGGTTAACCCGTCAGGATTTTCTGGGAGCAGCTGTTTGTTTGGACCAGGCCCTGGTTTGGGGTCCCAACGGGGCTGACTACAAGGATGCCGGGCTGTATTATAGTTCTGCAAGGCATGCCCCCGAAGCCGAAGACAGCCTCGTACAAACCTTTTGTCGTCGCCGCTCCACGGAACTCTTGGCCAAGGCCTTGGAAACCCAACCCAACGATCTCGACCTCAAAGCAGATTGGGCCCAGGCCCTGGTGCTCTCCAGCCCGGCCCCCATGCAGGGAGTACAGGTTCTTATGGGTATCGTCAAAGAGGAGCCCCGCCACCTCAAGGCCCATTCACACCTTGCCAAATTGGCCATCGAAAGCAAGCAATTCCCCAAAGCCATACAGCGTTTCAAAAACCTCTTGGAATGGTACCCTGGCTTGGGCGAAGCGTACCTTGGCTTGGGCGAAGCCTATTACCGTTCCGGTCAGGCGGACAGTGCGGTCTTCTACCTCAAGCAATACCGCGGATTGGTCCGCGACCCCGAAATACAAGAACAGATCGATTCCTATCTGAATCAAATTCAACCTTAATCCCACCCCCTATGCCCTGCGGTAAAAAAAGAAAGCGTCATAAGATGTCAACGCACAAGCGCAAAAAGCGTTTGAGAAAAAATCGCCACAAGAAAAAGTAATTCCGGTCTGAGAATGGGTCTCCTTTGCGAAGGATACCCTCAGACTATGGCATGACCTCTTTCGCCATCAGGCGAAGGACCAAATATTTATTGCCGTGAGTAAATCACTATTTGTCAGCCACTCGAGCAAGGGCTTTGTCTTTGCTATGACCGAGGGCAAAAAACTCGTTGAATACGGGGAAGAAACCAACGAAAAAGCTTTTCAGGTTGGAGATATCTATTGGGGGGAAGTCCGCAAAATCAACCCCTCACTCAATGCCTGTTTTGTCGACGTTGGAGACGAAAAAGACGGGTTTCTCCATTATTTGGACTTAGGCGAGCATTTTGGGTCGCTTCGGAAATTAACCCAGGAGCTGAACGAGGGAAAGCGCAAACCCGGCATGCTCCAGAATTTTGAAAAAGCCGACCTCCTTCCCAAAGAAGGCAAGATTGGGGATTATCTCCAAAAGGGCTACAAAATTCCGGTTCAAATCACCAAGGAACCCATCAATTCCAAAGGTCCCCGTCTGACCGCTTCGCTTTCTTTGGCCGGTCGTTTTTGTGTTCTGCTCCCTGTTGATAGTGGGGTTTCGGTATCTCGCAAAATCGTCGATGCCAACGAAAAGAAACGCCTCAAGCAAATCGCCTCCCAAGCCCTGCCACGAAATTTTGGGGTCATTGTGCGCACCGCCGCTGTAGGGGCCGGATCCGATGAAATCACCAGCGATATTCAAGACTTGGTTTCGAAGTGGAAAGAGATTTCCCAAAAAATGGCCGCGGCCAAGCCCAAAGACCTGATTAGCAAAGAAATAACCCGGGTCACCGGATTGCTGCGGGATTTGTTAAGTGATCAGTTTGATCAAATTCTCGTGGACCATCCAGGCATGGCTGAGCAGCTCCGCGAATATGTTCAGGGCATCGCACCTGACAAGGTCAACCTCGTTCAAGATTACAAAGGCAAGGTGCCCCTCTTTGAGCATACCGGCTTGGACAAACAAATCAAAGGCTCCTTTGGCACATCGGTCAGCATGCCCGGTGGCATTTATTTGGTCATTGAACATACCGAAGCACTTCACGTCATCGATGTCAACAGCGGAAATCGTTCCAAGAAAGACAACGACCAGCAAGAACATGCCCTGCAAACCAACATGGACGCGGCCGAAGAGATTGCAAGGCAACTGCGCCTGAGGGACATGGGGGGCATCATTGTAATCGATTTTATCGACCTCAAATCTGCTGAGCATCGCAAAGCCCTGTTGGACAAGATGATCAGCCTCATGTCCACGGACCGGGC
>RFPG01000213.1 GCA_009926245.1 Sphingobacteriia bacterium
TGCCGGTTTTAACACCTTGGTATTTGGACTATTATCGTTCCATGGTTGCAAGTCCGGATCGGATCGAAACGGTGAGCAGTCTCCAAAGCAAATCCAGATCCCAGCCATCCCGTGCGGTCGCAGAATCACCTGCTGAATCCACCCCCATGAATTGGAACGAGCTGGAGGCTTCGGGTCTGCCGATGGCTGAACGCCGGATTCAAGGGTCGGCCTTTGCCTACAAGCCGTCCAATCCCCTTCGATTGGCCTCCGGTTCGGAGGTCTGGCAACCATTGGATGCCCGTAGTTTGGATGTGGAATTGTGGCGTTATGCGGCTCCTCGCCAACAACCCAGGGTTTATTTGATGGGGGTGCTCCGGGACTCCTCTCTGTTGGACTGGGTGGACGGTCCTTGCATGATCTCGGTGGATGGAAACCGGGTGGGTGAACAAACCATCCGTTGGGCCCATGCCGCTGATAGCGTGGCTTTGTCGCTGGGAACGGATGATTTGGTCCAAGTACAGTATCAACCGGCAGCCATCTTCAAGAACCAGCGCTTTCGATTGGATCAGTGGGTGGTACGTCATTATGGTTACCGCATTGATTTGAGGAACAGTCGCCCCGGTCCTGTGCGCATACGTATTGAGGACCAATACCCGGTCAGCCTCCAAAAAGACCTGGAGGTTTTGGATTTAACGGCGGAAGGGGCTCGTTTCCCTGCCCCTCCCGAGACCCCTTTTCTGGGTCTGGTTCGTTGGGAGTTGAACCTTGAACCCCAGGCCCAACGTAGTTTGGAATGGGGTTTTCGGGTCAAACACCTGCGGAACAAGCCCATTAGCGGGTTTTAGGCGTTTGGGCGTTTGAACCTTACTTTTGCCATCGCTCATTTCGTATCAACTTATCTTTTATCATGGAACACAAGGGACATCCACCGTTGAATCTTCATTGGGATCGTAACGGCCTGGGCGGTGTACAGAAGGTATACTGGAATTTGGGGCCGGCAGAGCTGGTTGAAACGGCTTTGGCTGCGGGTGAAGGTCAACTCTGCGATAACGGTGCCTTGGCATCGGATACCGGGGAATTTACCGGTCGTTCGCCCAAAGACCGTTTTGTAGTCAAGGATGCCCTTACGGAAGACGCCGTTTGGTGGGGGGATATTAATATTCCTTTTGCACCGGATGATTTTGATGCCCTCTACGATCGGGTCGCTGCTTATTTGGGTGGCAAAACGGTCTATGCCCGGGATGCCTATGCCTGTGCCGACCCTGCCCACCGCCTGGATATTCGGGTGATCACCGAGTTGGCTTATTCCAACCTTTTCTGTTACAATCTTTTTTTGAGACCTACAGCAGAGGAGTTGTCCAAGGCCGGTGAACCCGAATGGACGATTCTGTGTGCCCCCGGTTTCCGGGCCGTCCCCGAAAGAGACAAGACCCGCCAACACAACTTTGCAATTCTTAATTTCACCCGCAAAATCATCTTGATTGGGGGAACCGGTTATACCGGAGAAATGAAGAAAGGCATCTTCGGAGTTCTGAATTTTGTGTTACCACACAACAAAAAGGTCTTGTCCATGCATTGCTCTGCCAACAGTGGAAAGGAGGGCGATACCGCTTTGTTTTTTGGCCTTTCAGGTACCGGTAAAACGACCTTATCGGCGGACCCGCAGCGGCGCCTTATTGGGGACGATGAGCACGGTTGGAGCGATCAATCTATTTTTAATTTCGAAGGGGGTTGTTATGCCAAATGCATCAACCTTACCCCCGAAAAGGAACCCGAAATCTGGAAAGCGATTCGCTTTGGATCGATTGTCGAGAACGTTGTTTTCAAGGAAGGTACCCGGGAGGTGGATTACGACAACGGTTCCAAAACCGAAAACACCCGCTGCGCCTATCCGATTCACTATATTGACAATGCCATGGTGCCTTCGGTTGGCAACCATCCCAAGCATTTGTTCTTTTTGACCGCCGATGCATTTGGGGTTCTGCCTCCGATCAGTCGTCTGAACGAGGCCCAGGCCATGTACCATTTTATTTCGGGCTACACCGCCAAAGTAGCGGGCACCGAAGTCGGTGTCACCGAACCCCAAACCACCTTCTCGGCTTGTTTTGGTCGGGCCTTTTTGCCATTGCATCCGGGTCGTTACGCCGCCTTGTTGGGCCAAAAGATGAAGGAACACCAGGTTCAGGTATGGCTGGTGAACACCGGTTGGACCGGCGGGCCATACGGGGTTGGTTCTCGCATGAAATTGTCCTATACCCGGGCGATGATCACGGCGGCTTTGCAAGGGGAATTGGATACAGTTCCATCCCAAGCCCATCCCGTCTTTGGCGTTGCGGTGCCCGCATCCTGTCCCGGTGTACCCGATGAAATTTTGAATCCCCGTCTGACTTGGAGTGATCCAGCCGCTTACGATGCCAAGGCATCGCAGCTAGCGGCGGCTTTTATCAAGAATTTTGACCAGTACCGAGAAGGCGTTGATGCCAAGGTATTGGAAGGGGAACCGAGACCTTAACGAAGGGTCTCGTCCAACCAATCAAAGAAGACCTTCTGCCAGAGGACCGAATTCTGCGGTTTGACGACCCAGTGGTTTTCGTCCGGGAAATACAACAACTTGGTTTTGATTCCCCGCAATTGGGCGGCGGTATAGGCTTCGAGTCCCTGGGCCAACGGCACCCTGAAATCGTTTTCGTTGTGAATGACCAGGATGGGGGAGGTCCATTGATCCACCGTCTTGTGCGGTGAAAACCACGTGTAAGAAGCCGGTTTGGGACGATCCCAAGGTCGGCCTTTCATGTCCCATTGGGAAAAGAAAATTTCTTCCGTCTGACCAAACATGGATTCCAGATTGTAAACCCCGCAATGGGCAATCAAGGATTTGTAACGGCCGTTGTGGTGGCCTGCCAACCAATAGACGGAGTATCCACCAAAGGAGGCACCGACGGCAGCTACCTTGTTGGCATCCACAAAGGGCAAGCGACGAACCGAATCGGTGACCCAAAGCAAATCGTTCATGGCTTGTCCTCCCCAGTCCCCGGAGATTTGTTCGTTCCAAGCCTGTCCAAAACCAGGAAGACCCCGACGATTGGGGGCGACCACGATGTAACCTTTGGCGGCCATCAGGTGAAAATTCCATCGCATGCTAAAGGCCTGTCCAATCATGCTTTGGGGTCCGCCTTGGCAATAAATCAAGGTTGGATAGCGTCGCTTGGGGTCAAAATTGG
>RFPG01000214.1 GCA_009926245.1 Sphingobacteriia bacterium
TTGAAAACCTGCCCTTGTGCCTGGTTGAATGGAGAGAGCCCCGCAAGCATCAAGCCAACGAAAAGGCCGCCAATGGAAAGGAATTTGTTCATAGGCTTGAAATTAAGGTGGGCTACGCATGCTTGCAAATCAGGTTCACCGATTATTCAAAACTCCATCGTTGCGCTCTGATTCAATCGGTGTAATTTTAGGCATGCATGATAAACTAAAAACAAAGAGTCGGGGCTTCAAATGGCCTCCAATTTTGGTGTTTCTGCTCATTTTGAATAAGTTAGAAGCCCAAACAGCCACTGTGGCCTTCCAACACGGTGGGTTGAACCGAACGGCTCAGGTTTATGTGCCGCCCGGGTCCCAGCCTTCCGACTCCTTGCCCCTGGTGCTGGTTCTCCACGGGTTTACGCAGAGCGGGACCACCATGCTAAACAGCGCAGGATTCAATGCGCTGGCCCAGCAATACCGGGCGGTTATCGCCTACCCCAACGGGGTCAATGCGGGTTGGAATACCCAGAGTGGAATGCCCGGTGCCTCCACTGCGGATGATGTGGGGTACCTCTTGACCTTGGCCGATAGCATCCGCGCCCGGTGGGGCACCCGGTACCATCGTCTTTACAGCTGTGGTTTCTCGGCCGGTGGTTTTATGTCGTACCGATTGGCCTGTGAACGTCCCGATCGCTTTGAAGCGGTGGCTTCGGTGGCCGGAACCATGAGCACGACTGCCTTTGCGGCCTGCCAAGGCCCGCCATTACCACCCTCGTTCCATGTTCGCCTTCTGCACATCCATGGCACGTCGGATGGCGTGGTTAGCTACGCGGGGGGCAATGGCAATGTCTCTGCAGAGCAATGTGTGCAGTCTTGGGTTAGCCGGGCCCAGTGCCCCAGCCAGCCCGTGGTCCAGGCCCTGCCGAACACCAATACGGCCGATGGTTCCACCGTTGAAGAGTTTCGTTATGCGCCTTGTGCGCCGTTGGGCCCCGTGGGTACCACCGGTGCAGGTCGCCCAGGGCAGGTGGTTTTTATGAAGGTAACCGGGGGCGGGCATACGTGGCCTGGCAATACCGCGCCTTTGTTTGGTTTGGGGAATGTGAACAGGGATTTTCAAGCCACCGCACGGATCATGGATTTTTTCTTAGGGAGTGGTGCAACGGCTACCAACCCTGAGCTGCCGAATCTTCCCGAAAAGAACCCAACCTGGTCCGAGGTTTTGGGCGGATTGTCCCAATCCAAAGACCCAAGCGAGGGTTTGTGGGATTTTTGGGGTCGTCGTTACCCCGTCCATCCCTCCAATCATGGGGATTATGATACGGGTCTTTGGTTGACCCGCTTTCAAGGCCAAACCACCAAATGGATGAAGCTGCCCCAATGAAGTACCTATGGATTGGGCTGCTGTTGGGGGTGTTTAGCCCAGGCCTTGCTCAAAACCCCGTTTTTCATTCCCCACCTGCCTGGTCCAAAGGAGTGGTTTGGTACCAAATTTTCCCGGATCGTTTCTGGAACGGGGATACCCTCAACGATCCTCCTTTGGGGGCCCAACAAGATGCATGGCCTCACGATACCCTCCGTCCGTGGAAGCTGCATCCTTGGACTTCGGATTGGTACAAATTACAGCCTTGGGAAAAATCCAGCGACCAAGACCTTTGGTATAACATAACACGAAGGCGTTACGGGGGGGATTTGGCCGGTATTTTGCAACGATTGGATTACTTGGAATCCTTGGGGGTCCAGGCTTTGTACCTCAACCCGATTTTTTACGCGCCTTCGCATCACCGGTACGATTCGTACATGCTTCACCATGTGGATCCCTATTTGGGTCCCAACCCGGCAGCTGATCTGGCGCTAATAGCCACCGAAAAACCCGACGACCCGTCCACATGGCATTGGACAAGCGCCGATACCCTCGCGCTTCATTTGGTTGGCGAAGTGCATCGACGCGGTATGCGGATCATTTGGGACGGGGTTTTTAATCATATGGGTGTTGGGAATCCTTTTTTTGTGGATGTCATTCAAAATCAGCAGGCTTCGCCTTATGCAGACTGGTTTGAAGTTGAGCAATGGAGGGACGTAGATTCGGGCAAAGCCTTTCGTTACAAGGGCTGGTTTGGCATTCAGGATCTCCCCGAATTCAAGGAGAATCAGAACGGTTTGACCGCTGGCCCGGATCAATACATCCACGATATAACACAACGCTGGATGCGACCTACTTGGTCGTCGGGTGTGCATTCCCGCGATGCGATATCCTTGGGGATTGATGGATGGAGGCTGGATGTTGCCTTTTGTGTTGCGCATCCTTTTTGGAAACGCTGGTCGGCACGCGTACGGGAATGGAATCCCGAAGCCTACCTCACGGCGGAAGTGATTGATGAGGCGCCCAAGCTCAAACCCTACCTACGCGGTGATGAATTTGACGCGGTGATGAATTACCCCTTTGCGTTCATTGCCAGTGAATACTTGATTAACGACCGCAACCGGCCTTCTACCTTGGGTTTTCAAAAACAAATGGATGACCTTATCGAGGTTTTTGGCTATGATCGCTTTCTTTCGCAACAAAACCTTTTTGGCAGCCACGATGCCAATCGTCTAGCCTCTCATATTGTCAACCGGAATTTCGCAAAGTATGCAGAGTGGGGCTCTTATTTTGCCCTTTCCAAGGCTTCCAATCCTGCGTACAATACCCGCAAGCCCAATGGTTTGGAATCCAAAATCCAGGCGCAGTGGATGGTTTTTCAGCTCACTTTTCCGGGTGCGCCGATGTTGTATTATGGGGATGAGGTCGGTATGTGGGGCGCCAACGATCCCGATTGCCGCAAGCCTATGTTATGGCCTGAGCTGAAGTTCGATGATGAGTGGCATCGCCCTGACCAAAGCCTGTACCCCCATGCGCAAGTCGTTCAATGGGATACCACCCTGCTTCAATTAACAAAAGACCTTGTTTCCTTACGAAAAACACATCGTGTGCTCAGGGATGGTGCATTTCGCTGGCTGCGGTCCAAGGATAACAAAGAAATCTTGGCTTATGAACGGCATAGCTCTGCTGGTGGGCAGATCATGGTCTTTTTGAATCCGACCGATCAACCCCAGTCTTTTAACAGTCGTCCTTTTTTTAAGAAAGCCTATGCGTGGCCATTTTCCGGTGTTTTCGAAAGCGATTCCGGAGATTTTCATTTGCCACCTCGAGGTTACGTGCTTTTTCAACCCCGGTAACCT
>RFPG01000215.1 GCA_009926245.1 Sphingobacteriia bacterium
GCGTTCCGGGGCCACATGCGATGAAAGCAAGGCATAAGGCATGCTCAAAATACTCCCCCAGGCCAGGCCAATTAAACCAAATCCCAGGTTGATGATTTCGGGGTATTCAGGGCCCGCCAGGGTCATGCTCGCAAAACCCAGACCACCCAATGCCAAAGAAACCCCGTGAATAAGCCTTCGATTGATAGACCTAGAGGCTGTTACCAAGGTCAAAACCAAGGCGAACCCCATCGATGTCAAACCGTAAAGCCCCATGGCCGATCCCACTTTGTTGGCTGCTTGGTTGTAGGCCCCAAAGGCCTTCTCAAAATCAACGGCACCTGGATTTGGCATGGGTGCCCCAAAAACATGCTCGGTCAAGGCCGGGGTGGCAAAGGACCACATGGTAAAAAAGGCAAACCACGAGAAGAACTGCACCAAGCCCAACTTCCACATCACCGCGGGCATCTGACCAACCTGTTCTAGAATCTCCCCCAGCCCGCGAAAGAACCCGGCGCTCTGGGCATTCTTTTGGCGAAAGGCCTGCAAATCAGCAGGAGGGTCTTCGCTCGTCGTCCAAATAGTCCAAAGAATGGAACCCAAAAAAACAGCCGCCCCAATCCCAAAAGCCCAGCGAACCGAATCGGGCAACATGCCTTGAGGAGCCTCGTTGGAAACACCCATCCAGGTCAATAGCCAAGGCAAATTGGATGCGACCCAAGTCCCTACACCAATGATAAGTGTTTGGACAACAAAGCCATAGGATCGCTGACGGTCCGGCAACTTGTCGGCCACCAACGCCCGAAAAGGCTCCATCGAAATATTAATGGACGCATCCAAGACCCAAAGGAATCCGGCCGCCATCCAAAGCGCCGAAGAATACGGGACCCAAAACAAAGCCAAGGAACTCAAAACAGCCCCCACCAAAAAAAACGGTCTGCGTCGGCCCAATCGAGGGCTCCAAGTTCGATCGCTGAGATACCCGATGATGGGTTGAACCAACAACCCGGTGAGAGGGGCAGCAATCCATAACATCGGAATTTGGTCTTTGTCAGCGCCCAATGTCTGGAAAATTCGGGACATGTAACCACCTTGCAGGGCAAAGCCGAATTGAATGCCCAGGAACCCGAAGGACATGTTCCAAATCTGCCAAAATCGGAGGGGGGGACGCTGTTCGGAGCCGGTGGAAGACCCTGTGCCGGATCCCCCTGCGGATGCTGCATCGCGGTGAGCGACGGTTGTTAATGCCATAAATCCCTTTTTGTGAAGGGAAAGTTAAGCTTATTCCGGCTGAATCACCAAAGGCTTACCGGATTCAAGGGTCACTTCTCGACCGTAAATCCAAAGAACGCAGCTCGCGACACCTTCCAAGCGGCATTCCAAGCCCTGGGATTGGACCCGAAAATGCAAATCAGCCCCCCGCCAATGCAAGCGAAAGGCGTATCCCTTCCAGGCAGCCGGCAGGACCGGCGATAAACTCAAACCGTCCTCCATCATCCGCAGTCCCCCAAAGCCCATCACCACCGCCATCCAGGTCCCTGCCATGGAAGTGATGTGAAGTCCTTCGTGCACTTCGCGGTTGTAATCGTCCAAATCCAAGCGGGAGGTCCGCAAATACATTTCGTAGGCCTTGTCCATTTTGCCTAAGCGAGCCGCCAGGACCGCATGAACGCAGGGGGAAAGCGAGGATTCGTGAACGGTTCTTGGTTCGTAAAAATCAAAGTTTCGGCGCAGGGATTCCTCCGAGAAATCGTCCTCAAAAACAAACATGCCCTGCAAGACATCGGCCTGCTTGATAAAACAGGAGCGTAGGATGCGGTCCCAAGACCAGTGCTGGTTGATGGGACGCTGTTCCGCTGGAAGATCTGCGGCCATGATTTGCTCTTTTTCGAGGTAGCCATCTTGCTGCAACCATATACCCAGCGCTTCATCCGAAGGCAAAGCAATTTTATCCGCCTTTTGTTGCCAATCCAGGGCCTCGGCAGCGTCCCAACGGAGCTTGACCTTGGTTTGTTCCCACAACGCCGCTTGCTCCGTGCGAACGACCTCGATCACTTTGAGGGTGTAAAGCCAACAATACCGGGCCAAGTAATTGGTGTACCAATTGTTATTGACATTGTTTTCGTATTCGTTGGGACCCGTAACCCCGTGCATCACCCAGGCCTTGCGCAACTCGGACCAATGAACACGCTGCGCCCAGAAACGAGCGATCCCTATCATCACCTCCAGCCCCCCCTGCCACCAATACGAACGGTCACCGGTGTAGCGAACGTACTGATCGATGGCATAGACCATGGCCCCGTTGCGGTGAATCTCCTCAAAGGTGATCTCCCATTCGTTGTGGCACTCTTCGCCGTTCATGGTCACCATGGGGAACAAGGCCGCCCCGTCTTTGAACCCCAATTTGCCGGCATTGGCAATGGCTTTGTCAAGCTGACGGTAACGATACTCCAACAATTGCCGAGCAACCCGCCCGGGGGCTGTGCCCAAATAAAAAGGAATGCAATAAGCCTCGGTATCCCAGTAGGTCGAACCCCCGTACTTCTCGCCGGTGAAACCCTTGGGACCAATGTTCAGGCGGTGGTCCAAACCGTTGTAAGTCTGGTGGAGGTGGAAAATGTTAAATCGAATGCCCTGTTGAGCTTTGATATCGCCATCAATTTGAATATCAGCCTGTTCCCACATTCTTTCCCAGGCCTTGGCCTGTTCCATGCCCAATTCCTCGTGGCTTTGATCTCGGACCTCTTGGAGTACGGCAAAGGCTCGATCCTTGAGTTCTTTGGACGCAGCATGGAGAGTGGAAAGAACGGCAACTCGTTTGGTAAAACCAAGGGTTTCACCTGCCTCCAGGCGAAGGCTCACGCGTTGTCGGCTCACCCATTCCGATGTTTCCCACGAAGAAGGTCCCTTGCCACGACCCTCCGGGAATTCCCAACGGTGCTCGGCGGCCACCCCCACCTCAAAATCCAATTTGGCGGTTTTGGTCTGCACATATCCGTAGGGACCTCCCTCTTCGAAGCACCTTTGCCAAAACAGCTCCTCGTAATTGGCATCCTTGTTGCGGACCTGCCCGTTCAGTCCGGAAACCAATTCCAAATCGCAGGGCGAATGGGCCGTAATGCGGTACGAAAGACAGGCCAAATGCGGCCGGTCTTTGCAAATCCAACGCTCGCACTGAACCTCGATCCGAATTCCATCCTCGGTTCGGAGTTCAAAATCCC
>RFPG01000216.1 GCA_009926245.1 Sphingobacteriia bacterium
CTTCCATTCAGATCTAGATTCCGTGACGACGAGCGGTTCCGTCGAGGATACCCAAGTGAACCGTGCTGCTCCCGAAAAGAAAATTCCCGGTTTCCGTGTGCAGTTGTACCAAGGTTCATCCCGCGCCCGGGCCAAAGAAATCCGGGATTTGATGGTCCAGTCCTATCCCAAATTGGGGGTGTACATGGGGTACCGGCAGCCGGACTTCCGGGTTCGGGTTGGTGATTTCCGCGACAAAGGTGAAGCCACCGCCTACCTCAACATGATGAAAGCCGATTTCCCATCCGCCTTTGTGGTACCTGACAAAGTTTTGCTTTACCCCAAAACGGTTCAGGAAGGGGAACCGACCCTAGAGCAGGATGGCTACGAAGACTGAGGCCCTTCGCCGGGATGCCGAGGCCTTGGAAAAAACCTTGGTTTCGGATCGGCGACATCTTCATCAAAACCCAGAACTCTCCTTTGAAGAGGTTCAAACGTCTGCTTTTGTTCAGGAGCGACTTCGAGACCTCAACATACCTTTTACGTCGGGAATCGGAGGCTACGGCGTCGTTGCCAACCTGCAGGGCCATAGGCCCGGTCCGGTGGTCGCATTGCGCGCCGATATGGATGCCCTGCCGATTCAAGAGGCCAACGAAGTTCCCTATGCTTCCAAGGTACCCGGTGTCATGCATGCCTGTGGTCACGATGTTCACACGGCTTCCTTGTTAGGGGTCGCTGCTTTGTTACGGTCCCGTACCCAAGAATTTTCGGGGACGGTTCGCTTTTTGTTCCAGCCGGCCGAAGAAAAATTGCCAGGCGGGGCTTCGCTGATGATCCGCGACGGGGCGCTGGCCAACCCCCAACCACAAGCCATTTACGGTCAGCATGTTATGCCATTACTACCGGCGGGTACCGTGGGTTTTCGAAGCGGTCGTTACATGGCCTCCGCCGATGAAATTCGACTTACGATTCGTGGTAAAGGAGGACATGCCGCCATGCCCCACCTGAACACCGATGCCGTCCTCATCGCGTCGCATATCGTCGTGGCTTTGCAACAAGTGGTTAGCCGCCGAGCCAACCCCACCCTCCCCTCGGTTTTGTCCTTTGGTCATATTATTGGGGAAGGCGCTTACAATGTGTTACCCAACGATGTCCGCCTTCGGGGAACTTTCCGAACTATGGATGAAACATGGCGCGATCAAGCCCATGCCTTGATACGTGAAATCGCCTCCGGCACCGCCTCGGCCATGGGGGCGATCTGCGATGTTGAAATTGATCGGGGTTATCCCATGCTCTTTAACCATCCCGAACCAACGGCCCTGGCCCGCTCGACGGCCGAAGCCTATTTGGGACCCCAACAGGTGGTGGATTTGGATTTATGGATGGCCGCCGAAGATTTTGCCTTTTATGCCCAGCAAATTCCGGCCACTTTTTACCGCCTGGGCACCCGCAACGAAGCCAAAGGATGGGTTTCCTCGGTGCATACCTCCACCTTTGATGTGGACGAAAGTGCTTTGCCCTTGGGGGCTGGCCTCATGGCTGCTATTGCCCTGGAGCAACTGGCCGCGGCCCCATCCGCAGGATAGCATCGCGGTAAGGTTCCGGCACCGGAACGGATTGGTTGCTTTCGAAGTCAAAGGCCACCAAGACCGAGCGGGCCTTGGTAATGCTTTGAAGGGGCCCCTGCTCCATCAACTCCTGCGGGACCACGCCGGGGGTATTCCTCTCACAGGGTCTCAAATCGGCGGACCAGTCCGACGCCTTGCGCACGATGAGGTATTCCATGGTAAAACTCTTGGAGCCCAAGTGAACCGTGCGGGTCAGCACCCAGGCACTGTCCCTGATCAGCAAGGGTCTCAAATAATCCACCTCGGTCCTTGCCAAGATCATGCCGACTTTGTTCCAGTCCCAGCAACCCAGGGCCCGGAAATAATCAATGCGGGCCTGCTCAAAATAACTGAGGTAAACCGCGTTGTTGACATGCTGCAAGGCATCGATATCCGCCCAGCGCAGGTGGACCGGACTAAAAAACTCGTAGGGCCGAACAGCTGGCTCGGGCCGGTTTTCAAAATCAGAGGACGAAGTGGACATACGCAAAGAAAATTCGGCCTAAATTTACCCCCATGGAGCAGGGTAAGCGGCAGCTCAAAGTATCAGGACTGGTACAAGAGGAATTAGCGCAGGTTTTGCGGCTAAAATTTCAGGAATTAACCCGCCCGGCCTTGGTCAGCATCACCCGTGTCCGGGTGACAGCCGATTTGTCCCTGTGCAGGGTTTACCTATCGGTTTACGGGATCGGCGATGCCCAGGCTCAGGAAGCCATGATTGAAAAGATAAGACAGGCCAAACCAGGCCTGCGCAAGGAACTTGGACTGCGGGTCCGCAATCAATTACGGGTGGTCCCCGATATGGAATTCTACTTGGACGATTCCCTGGATTATGCAGAGCGGATCGAGCGTTTGTTGCAACAATAAAACAAAGACGACGGGGTTTGCCCTTAGGCCATGCGACAATCCGAATTCAGGCAAGCCTTACGACAATTTCTGCACGAAAGGCCGGGGTTCCGGACCCTCTTTTATACGCTCACCGAAGCCTTGGTCGTCAGTTTTTGGCATATTCGCAAAGAACTCTGGGGCCTTGCCCTGAATCAGTCCCGACGCAACCTCCATGTACTGGATGCCGGGGCCGGGATGGGACAGTACGAGCATTTTATGAGCAGTCGCTTTCCCGGTTGGAATATCTGCGCCCTGGACCGCGAAGCCTCCGAAGTGGCCGAATGCAATCGATATTTTTTGGAAAGAGGCAAGCACCGAGTTTTCTTCAAAACCGCCAACCTGGAGACCTATCGTGAACCCGATTGCTTTGATTTGGTATTGGCTGTCAATGTCTTGGAGTACCTCCCCAACGATCGTTTGGTGCTGACCAATTTTTTTGATTCCCTGCGACCGGAGGGCACGCTTTTGTTAGCGGTTCAATCCGACAAGGCCCTCACGGTGGAGCCTAATTTTACCAATAAATTGTTAGGAAATCAAGGACTGGCCCATCGATACAATGCCTTGAGCCTCAAAAAAACCCTCAAAGAAATTGGATACACCCGAATCAGGGCCCACTACGCGTACGGTTACAGCGGTCGTCTCTCCACCAGGCTGGGCATTCGTTTGCCCAAATATTTGTTAAAAAAATCCGGACTCTGGATGGCCGT
>RFPG01000217.1 GCA_009926245.1 Sphingobacteriia bacterium
CTATCGGCAACAAAAGGTGCTTTTTGGTGGACTTCTCCTCTTGGGTTTTCTTGCTTCTTGTCGCAAAGACGATTCAAACCCCGAATCCTTGATGGAGCAGTTCCTAAACACGGATTCCGAAAACGAACAAATCACTCAATTTGAGGAAGATGGGGCCGAGGTGGGTATGGACCAACGGGTTTCCTTGGGCGATGCCACTGAAATGCTTAGCGCCAGTCGTTGTGCAAACATCACCAGAGATACCGTTTCCAATCCTCGGAGAATCACCATCAATTATGGCCCAGTGAATTGCCTTTGCCGGGACGGACGCTATCGTAGAGGTGTGGTGATTATCGAATACACCGGGGCCCGTGGCGTAGCGGGGAGTACGGCCAGTATGTCGTTCAGTAATTATTTTGTGAACGACCGCGGTATTTCAGGAAACCGAAACCTGATTTTCGGCACCTCTACCCAGGGCAACCCCTTGAGAACCACTCAATTTAACCTATCTATTACCCATCCTAATCGTAGTGGAACTTGGACTCGCCAAGGGCTTCGCGTTCGTGAAAAAATTGCAGGAGACAGCACTGCAACCCTGATGGATGACGTGTACCTCCTCACCGGCAATGGAAGCGGTTCGAATCCACAGGGGCTAACATTCAATCACGGTATTTTGACGCCTTTGCGCAAAGAGGGCGCCTGTCGATGGTTGGTTTCGGGGTCCATCCAATTTACTCGCAACAATCAGACAGCCAGAACTTTGGATTTTGGAAACGGGCTTTGTGACAATCAAGCCACCATCACAACCGCCAACGGAACCCGAACGATAACGCTTCCCTAATCAATTGCTTTCTACGCTATTCCTGTTTAATCTCATCCCGGCAAAGCCTAGGAGGTCTTTTGAACAACGGCTTCTCCTTTGTTGGCCAATTGACCGCAAGCGGCATCGATATCCCGTCCTCGGCTACGTCGAAAACTGCAGGTGATTCCTGCGGCCTCCAAAGCCTCGGTATAGGCCGCAATCGCCGAAGGATGAGCCTGTCGTAAGCTATCCTCCCCCACGCTGTTGTATTCAATTAAATTCACTTTGCTAGGGAATTTCCGCGCAAAACGAACCAAGGCCCGCACGTCTTCTTCCCCGTCGTTGACCCCCTCCCAAACCACGTATTCCAAGGTAACCCGGCTACGGGTTTGTTGATACCAATAATCCAAAGCCGCCTCCAAATCAGCCAAGGTATTGGTCTCGTTAATCGGCATGAGCCGACTGCGCTTGGAATCAATCGCTGAATGCAGCGATAAGGCCAATTTGAAACGAACCTTTTCGTCGGCCATTTGCCGAATCATTTTGGCAACACCCGCCGTACTTACCGTGATTCGCCGAGGAGAAAGACCTAGACCCTGAGGAGAGGTGATTTTCTCAATCGCCTCCATGGTGTTCCGGTAATTCAAAAGCGGCTCGCCCATGCCCATAAACACAATATTGGTTAAAGGCCGCCCCAAGGTTTCCTGGGCCTGCTTTTGGATCGCAACCACCTGATCATAAATCTCATCGGGATTCAAATTCCGCATTCGCTTCATGCGGGCTGTCGCACAAAAAGTACAACCAAGACTGCATCCCACCTGCGACGAAACACAGGCGGTGATGCGCGTTGGTGTTGGAATCATCACCGACTCCACCACCAAGCCATCGTGCAGGGTCAAGGCGTTTTTGATCGTGCCGTCTTTGCTAAATTGAGAATGCTGAACCTTGACGTTCCTGATTTCAAAATGCTCCTCAAGGCGATTCCGCAAAGCCAGCGACAAATTCGTCATATCGCTTATTTGGGTCGCACCCTTGTTCCAAAGCCATTCGTAAACCTGCCGTGCTCGGTAAGCGGGTTCACCCCATTCGGCCAAGCGAGCGGTCAGCTCCTCCAAACGAAGGCTTCGAATATCGATTTTGGAAGGGTTGGTCATGGATTCGAGGTCGTCTATGGATCAATCAGCGGCGAAGGAGTTTAGCGCCAACGAAGTTCGGTGGTCCAGCCGGGTTTGAGCTCTATGTTTCGGCTAATCCAACGCACGGCTTCCGGTTGGCGGCCATCCCGATATCGCCCGGAATCCCAACGCCCGTTTCGATTGCGGTCTTCCAAAAGCGAAACCTTGTACAATCCCGGTAGCAATCCCTCCAGGGCATGCAATCCCTTCAGGTCGTCCTTGCTTTGGTAAACAACCCTTTCCACTTCCTGGTCGTAGGCATTGAAGACCCTCAAAACCCAATCCCCCGACCGGTCCGGCGCCTTTCCGGCACTATCAAAACCCAAAATCAAGGTTGAACGCTCGCCTTCGGGCCCCAACAACCCTTGGAACGCCCTGCTTTGGCGCCCGTAGCCATCCACAAATGCGCCGCTATCCAGTCGCAATTGCCAATCTTCCTGGACTTTGTTAGGGACGATTCCTTCGTTTTTGGTCTCCAATCCAGGAACCAAGGCATACCATTCCCGGCCTCCTGATCCATAGGGCGTCCGGCCCTCCGCATCCCTCCTCCAAACCACGGCTCTTTCTTCGCCCTTTGAGTTCTGCCAACAAGCCAACAAAACTCCTTCCCGTAGATGAACCGGCCGATCCCAAACCATTCGACGCTCCAATGAACGCGCCGACAATCCCCACGATACCACCGATGGACCCGACAAGGGTCGTTTGGTTTTTTCGGAAGGCAATTCCTGTTCAGAAGGCGGCTTTAAACCTGTCAAAAGCGTATCCTCCCGATTCGGAAAAACAAGTCGCAAGTCAAATGTGGCCAGGGTTGCCGAATCAAACAAAGTCGCTTGGGCTCCAACCGGCGGTGAAGAAACCCAAAGCGTGTCTCCCGATACCCGGCTCTGCAATCCCTCCACCATCAAGCCGTCTTCTCGAATACCCCGAACCCGAACGGGAACAGGGTTGCCGTAAAAAACAAGGGCCAGCGACCCATCATCGGACCAATCCACCGAACGAAGGCGGGTGGCCGCGTCTTCGTCCTGGGCAAACAACGGTAACAAAAGAAGCGTATCCTTCAAGGGGTCCAACCAATCCGTAAACGCTTTGGGTTGATCCATCCCAAAAACCTTGTCCCGATCGACATCTTCAAAAGCGACCAATCGGTAACGCCGGGTCGGAAGGTTTCTAAACACAAAACGACCCGAATCATCGGCCAAGGT
>RFPG01000218.1 GCA_009926245.1 Sphingobacteriia bacterium
TTGGGCGGTGCCGAGACCTTGGCGGGACCGCTGATCCCAACGCGGAATCGTCCATTCATGCTCGTCCTGGCCCGTCTCTTGCATGCTCCGTATTACCGCCCTATGAGGGCTTTGGCCCAGCGGCTATGCCGAGGGACCGTGCATTACGATTCGGTGCTCTTTGCGATGCTGATGTTAACCTACCCCTTGTTTTTGGGGTTGGTGGCGTTGATCCTGGGGACCGCCTGGGGTTGGATGGGAGCTGTGGGTGTTGTGTTATGGCCGGCGACGGCTTGGTTTAGTCGTTTCGCTTCGACCAACCCATCAGTCTGACCATCCAGTCCGGCAGGACTTTGTACATACCGCGCTTGCGCAGGTCCAGGTAGAGCCCCAACGATTTGAGAATGGGGACCTTGTGGGTTTCCACCAATTCCAGGAGGGTTCCGTCCGGGTCCTCGAGATACGCAAAGCGTCCGCCGGCTTTCCCCATTTGAAAGGTATCCGCGCTGTCCACGGTAAAAGAATGCCCCATGGATTCGGCCCGGTTTTTGAGGCCTTCCAAATTGATGGCATCAAAACACAAGTGAATAAAGCCGCGATCGCCCCAGCAGCGACCCTCAAAGATGCGCTGTCCGCTACCGTCCATTCGTTGAATCAATTCGACCCGGACATTGCCCAGCAATTTGGAAAAAGCCCCAAAGTTCTCGCCCACTTTGCGTAACAAAACGCGGCGCACTTCGGTGGCTTCGGGCAAGTCCGCAAAGACGCCGGTTCGGTCGTACACAATTTCCCGAAGCCCTAGAACCTGGGTATAAAAGGCCACCGAACGATCCATATCGCTAACGCCCACCACCGCTCCGCAGACCCCGCCGACGGCCAGGGGTTTGGCATCAAACCAACTCTGCCCATGCACCAATTGAAATCGCTGCCCCCAGGGGTCTTTCATCCAAAAAGTTCGTTCGGCCAAGGGGTCTTCCACCAAGGCGCCCGTTGCAATCCCTTCAGCGGCCAGGGTTTCGTGAAAGGCGGGTACGTTTTTGGCCTTCATTTTGAGGGCGTAGATCCCCAAGTCGCCCAAGCGGGGTGGGTTTGCCGGGGGGACCGGCAATCGGCTGGTGTATTGCCAAATCTCGAAGCCACCACCGCCGGCCATGTTCAGGGCCAGAACGGCCCTGCGCTCTTCGGGAATTCCGTTGGTGTAGCGGGTCATGAGCTCGGCGACGCCTGCATCATCAAAAACCGGTACCCGCATATCAAAAACCTTGCGGTACCATTTCCAGCTGACGTCCAAATCGGCCACACCGATGCCGGCTTGTTGGATACCGGTGAGGTAAGGGAGGGTGCTCATGGGAACAAGGTGTTTTAGGGAGTCAGAGAGGGATTAAACCGGGCTGACACGCAGGGCCAGTTTGACAAACAAAGGAGGGATGAAGCGGTACAACCACCAGAGGATTTTTTCGCCTCTGGCCACAAGAACGCGACCGCGGCCGGCTTTCCAAGCCGT
The DNA here is from genome assembly GCA_009926245.1 of Sphingobacteriia bacterium. Lineage (GTDB taxonomy): Bacteria > Bacteroidota > Bacteroidia > UBA7662 > UBA7662 > SYHX01. Next base: position 1,484 of record RFPG01000218.1, read on the forward strand.
CCAAATAACGCGGGCACAATGGGCGGGATCCAATCCCCCAACTTGACCGGGATCCATGGTGTTATGGCTTCGGCCATCGGAGGCCAAAGCGTTGAGGGATATGTTGGTACGAACCCGACCCGGGCAGGCGATGGTGATTCGGAGCCTGGATTTTTCTTCGAGGGCCATGGTCTCAAAGTAGCCGTGCAAAGCATGTTTGGAAGCGGCGTACGATGAGCGCTGCGGAAAGGGAAAGAGACCCACCACCGAAGAGATGACCAGGATACCGCCTCCGTTCTGCAGGCTGGGTAACAATCGTTTGGTGAGACGGACCGGACCCAGGTAATTGACATGCATGAGGTGGAATTCCGAATCTGCGTCCGCATTTCTCGCGGTGGAACGCTGCGAGATGCCGGCGTTGTTGATGAGGCCGTGCAATGGCAAGTTCAGGGCCAGGATCTGCTGGGCGCAGTCTTCGATGGAAGCGTTGTCACCCAGGTCCAGGTGCAGGGCATGGCAACGCGGAGAACCCAAGTCACGGCATTGTCGGGCCACGCGTTCCAATTCATCTTGGCGCCTGGCCAAAAGAACCAGGGGATGACCTCGCCGGGCGGCTTCCAAGGCCAAGGCCTCTCCGATACCCGAACTGGCCCCGGTGATGACGATGCCTTGCTGGGCAGGGTCCACCGAACCTTGGTTCATCGCTCCATCGTTGTTCATATCCCAAAGGTAAGCCCCGCGCCCCGCGCCTTAACTTCGTGGGCGATGACTCGATTCGAACTTCGACCCAGGACCTGGGTGCCTTCGAGGCCCCTCTGCCTTTGGGGAGGCTTCTTGGTAGTGACGTTGGGGGTTCTGCTCCTTTGGGTACAGCCAGCGCAGGCCCAGCTGTCCTATGCCTTCTGGATCCGCAACGTGAATTGGGACGGCTACACTTCCTGGCAGAACTACATCCGCCGATCCCCTGCCTACATGGGTCCCAACGCCCTGGCCCTCCCCGAAGCGGTGGGGGGACTGCATACGGGCATTGCCTTGACCGGAAAATGGCAAGGGGAACTGGCCCAGGAATGGCATCGCGGGGTTTCGCCGTACCGCGAAAACACCGTCAACCCCGTGCTCAACCTCTCCGTGCCCTTGGTCCCCGGCCAGGCTTCCCTGGAAGTTCATTGGCGCCCCTACGAATGGTGGTCCACCGACACCGTGGTGAGGGACCTGCGCAACGCTCGTTGGGAGGAACCCCGCGGTCGCAATACCTCCGAGCTCTGGATCCTGAACCGCTGGCAAGTCCCGGCTCGTTTCCTGGGTCCCCGTACCCCGGTCACCCTGGGTTGGGGGATCAAAACCACCGCCGGCAAAGGCCTCGAAAACGCCAGACATACCAACATGCCCGCCTATTGGTTCGAGGTCCGCACCGGCCGCAACTACCCCCGCTGGTCCTGGTGGACCCAACAAGGCTTCCTGGTTTGGCAGGAATCGGTGGGCGGGCAGAACGATGCCTGGACCTGTGCGCTCGGTGTTACAACAAAATCCGGACCCTGGACCCTCGCAACCCAGTTGCAAGGCATCAGCGGCTACTTCAACCAAGGCGATCGCCCCTGGTTTCTGCGCAGCGAAGCCGCCTACCAAACCTCCACCCATGGCCGTTTCTACCTCCGCTACCAACACGCCCTCCACGACCTTCCCTGCCATA
>RFPG01000219.1 GCA_009926245.1 Sphingobacteriia bacterium
GGACCCAAAAGCCGGGACTGTGTGACTATGCCGATGGAATCGATACGATGGAGTTCCTATGGAACCTCGACGCGCCCGTTCGCTAGCCTAGGCTTGGTGCCAAATTTTTTGTAGAATTTGGACCACTTGATCCATTTCTTCCTCGGTATTCTTGGAACCGAGCGAAAAGCGAACCGCGGTACGGTCCGGATGCATTCCCAAGGCTTCCATCACATGGGAGCGACTTTGGGCACCGGAACTGCAGGCACTCCCACCCGATGCGCAGACCCCCTCAATGTCAAGGTTGATTAATAACATTTCTCCCTTGGGATGAGGCGGAAAGGATAGACTCAAAATATGGGGCAAACAAGAACCGCTCCAATCCCCGTTGAAATCCAGGTCTGGAATCACCTCCACCAAGCCACGACGTAAGCGCTCCCGAAGGCTGACCATGCGAGCACGCCTCTCATCCATGCTGTGAATGGCTTTTTCGAGAGCCCTGGCCATCCCAACGATACCGGCTAAATTTTCCGTCCCACCGCGCATGTTCCGTTCCTGGGATCCACCCTGAATCAAAGGTCCCCAGGAATGGCCCCCTCGCAAATAAATGAAGCCGACCCCCTTGGGGCCGTAAAACTTATGCGCAGAACCACTGATGGAGTGAATACCTAATTCCTGTAAATTCAATGGCACATGACCCACGGTTTGGACCGTATCGGAATGGAAAAAAGCTTGGTAGGACTGGCAAAGAGCCGAAACCCTGGCAATGTCCAGTAGATTCCCCAATTCGTTGTTACCGTGCATCAACGTCACCAAGGTTCGATGAGAGCTGCCTTGGTCCTGTGCCAAAAGGCTTTCCAAATCTTCCAAATCCAAAACACCTCTTGAATCGTGCTTGACCCAGTCCACTCGAATTCCCCTCAGATGGGCCAAATTTTCGAGGGTGTGGGTAATGGCGTGATGCTCCAACTTGGATGAAATAATCCGCTGAACTTCACCCTGTTCCACAAGGTATCGGCAAATCATATTGTCCGATTCGGTACCACCCGATGTAAAGAACAATTCGGAAGGGGCACAGCCCAACAAAGCAGCCATGGTTTTGCGTGCCTTCTCGATCAAAATTCGGGTTTCTCTGCCCAAAAAATGAATGGAGGAAGGATTCCCATAACATTGACGCATGGTCTCTGCCATTAAATCAACCACCTCGGCATCCATAGGGGTGGTGGCGGCGTTGTCCAGGTAAATTCGTGGGGTACTCATGGGATTAGTGGAGTAGAATTTGACGTGCCTTTTCGGCCAAGGCCTGAGCTTCTTCAACGTTGGTCGCTTCGGTGTAAATCCGCAAAATGGGTTCGGTATTCGATTTCCTTACATGGAGCCATGCGTTTTCAAAATCAATTTTGAGCCCGTCTTCCCAATTTTGCCCAGCATCCGAAAAAGCATCCGATAGGCGCTGTAACAAAGCCTCGGGGCGCAGGTTTGGGTCAAAAGACACCTTTTCTTTGGCCATTTCGTAGGTTGGGTAGGAATTGCGCAGGGTTTTGGCCGAACAGCCCCGGAGAGCCAGATGCGAGAGGAACAAAGCAATGCCGACCAAAGCATCCCGTCCGTAATGCAGATCGGGTACAATGACGCCCCCATTTCCTTCACCACCAATCACGGCCTTGACCTGGCGCATGGTCCGGACGACATTCACCTCACCCACCGCCGAAGCGTAGTATTCCTGACCATGTCGCTGACAGATGTCCCGTAAGGCCCGGCTCGAACTCAAGTTAGAAACCGCAGGCCCGGGCTGGATGCCTAGGATGTAATCTGCAACGGCCACCAAGGTATATTCCTCCCCAAAGAGGGACCCATCTTCGCAAACAAAGGCCAAGCGATCGACATCGGGATCAACAACAATCCCCAGGTCAGCGGATTGACGCACCACTCCGGAACACAATTCTTCCAAATGCTCCCGCAAGGGTTCTGGATTGTGCGCAAAGCGACCGTGGGGCTCGGCGTTCAAGACGTCGATCTGTTGGACGCCCAGCCGACGCAGCAAGGCCGGAACGGCCAAGGCACCGGTCGAATTGATGCCGTCCACCATGATGCGCCAACCCATGCGCGCAATAGCTTCGGGTTGGACGGCTGGTAAAGCCATAATTTCATCGAGGTGTTCGTCAAGGGCTTGATCGTCGGTTTGGTATTGACCCAATTCTTCCACCGGTGCATAGGCCTCCAACTCACCGCCTTGGACCCTTTTTAACAAAGCACTCCCTTCCTCCGATCCCAAAAAGCAACCCTGATGATCCAATAATTTGAGGGCATTCCATTCCCCTGGGTTGTGGGAAGCGGTTAGAACGATTCCACCGGCCGCATGGACCCGGGGAACCTTGGTTTCCAGGGTTGGGGTGGTGGTCAATCCCAGGTCCAATACATCCAAGCCACAAGCCATCAAGGTCCCTGTGACCAGACGACTGACCATTTCCCCCGAAACCCGGGCATCTCTGCCTACCACGATGCATCGCCCTCGATTGTTGCTCAAAATATATTCCGCGTAGGCGGTGCAGAATTTGACCAGGTCAACGGGGGTCAAACCCTCGCCAGGTAGGCCTCCGATGGTCCCCCGAATGCCAGAAATAGAAGCAATAAGTGTCATTTTGTCCGAATTTATCTTGGATTGATGGGGATAGACTAAACCGCTTTGGTTTCAACCGCCCACGAATAGGACGAACGAGCGATTCCAGGCCAAAGACCTTTGAAGGTTCCGTTCGCTGGACCAGCGAGGTACAAATCTGCAAAGTTGGCACCGTCGTATTGCCCTCCCACTTTCATGAGGCCGCCCCGAAACTGAACCAAGACTTCGAAGTCTTGGACATTCTCCAAATCTTCTTTTTGTTGCATATACAACAAAACACAAGCCACAGCGCCGGTACCACAACTAAGCGTTTCGTTTTCGACCCCCCTTTCGTAGGTGCGCACTCTCAAACGATTGGTGTCCAGGACCTCCATGAAGTTCACATTGGTTCCGCCGCTACCAAAAAGCGCGTGCTCTCGCAGTAGTTTCCCCTCCCTAAGAACGGGGTAATTGACCAAATCCCGAACCTGAATCACCAAATGCGGGGAACCTGTATCGATGAAAACCCCTACCTCGAGGAC
>RFPG01000220.1 GCA_009926245.1 Sphingobacteriia bacterium
AAAGAGGCCTTTTTTCTGAAAAAATTCCAAAAAAACAAGGAAACAGACCAAAAAAATATCGAAAGTCGTATTTTTGTCCAAAACTCCTCAAAAGCTTCCCCCAATCCCTTTAATCCTACCCCATTATGAGCAGCCTCCGCATGCAATCCCTTGCCAGTATTCGCCAAAATCAGGGCTCAACCCTTCCGGAATCGGTTTTCAAAAGCTCCGACCGCTTTGGTGAGAGTGTCTTTAACAAAAAGGCCATGCGGGAATTTCTATCCCCAGAAATTTACGAATCGCTTTTGGAGGCCATTGATTTGGGGCACGGAATTACGCCCGATGTCGCGCGACAGGTCGCCAATGGCATGAAAAATTGGGCCTTGGCCAAAGGCGCCACGCATTACACCCACTGGTTTCAGCCACTGACAGGCTCCACGGCCGAAAAGCACGATAGCTTCTTTTCGCTCAACAACGACGGGGAAGCCATCGAGGCCTTTAGCGGTGGAGCTTTGGTCCAACAAGAACCGGATGCCTCCTCTTTTCCCAACGGTGGTATTCGCAACACCTTTGAGGCCCGGGGGTACACCGCTTGGGATCCCAGTTCCCCGGCCTTTGTGTTGGAGAGCCCTGCCGGGAAAACGCTTTGCATTCCAACCATCTTTGTCTCCTATACCGGGGAGTCCTTGGATTACAAATCCCCCTTGCTCAAATCGCTGGCGGCTGTCGAAAAAGCCGGCGTTGCTGTTTGCCAATACTTTGACAAAAACATCACAAGGGTTTATCCCACCTTGGGTGTCGAACAGGAATATTTCTTGGTGGACTCGGCCTTGTTTGATGCGCGTCCTGATTTGGTTTTGTCGGGTCGCACCCTTTTTGGACATGGTGCCGCCCGCGGTCAGCAATTGGAAGACCATTATTTTGGGACCATACCGGAACGCGTTCATGCTTATATGGTGGACTTCGAAAACGAGGCCTATCGTCTGGGCATTCCCCTCAAGACCCGGCACAACGAGGTGGCTCCGGGGCAGTTTGAGTGTGCGCCGCTTTTTGAAGAAATCAACCTGGCGGTGGACCATAACCAGCTCCTGATGGACCTGATGGAGAAAATCGCGAAGCGCCACGGGCTCAGCGTGTTATTGCACGAAAAGCCCTTTGCGGGCGTTAACGGATCGGGAAAGCATAACAATTGGTCGCTGGCTACCAATACCGGCAAAAATCTTTTGTCCCCTGGCAAGACACCCAAGAGCAATCTGATGTTCTTGACCTTTTTTGTGAATGCCATCAAGGCCTTTCATGACCATGCCGATTTGATTCGGGCTTCCATTGCTTCGGCCGGTAACGATCACCGACTGGGTGCCAACGAGGCACCTCCGGCTATTATGTCGGCCTTTCTTGGCGAGCAATTGTCCAGGGTCTTGGATGAAATCGAAAAAGGCAAACTGGACAAGGATCAGGTCGAGGTGCGTTCGCTCATGCACCATATCAAAGCGATTCCTGAAATATTGCTGGACAATACCGACCGCAACCGCACTTCGCCCTTTGCGTTTACCGGTAACAAATTTGAATTAAGGGCCGTTGGTTCTGCGTCCAACTGCGCCGCGGCCATGACGGTTCTCAATTCAGCGATGGCCCAAAGCCTAACGGCCTTCAAGGCCGAGGTGGACAAGGCCATTGGGGACGGAGAAAGCCGCGAAGGGGCGATTTTGAAGGTTTTGCAGAAATACATCAAGGCCACCAAAAAAATTCGCTTCGAGGGGAATGGCTACGGCGATGAATGGCAAAAAGAAGCTGCCAAAAGGGGCTTGTCCAATTTTCGGACGACCCCAGAGGCCTTGGATGCCATGGTTTCCAAGTCCACCATCCAGCTTTTTGAAAAAACAGGGGTCTACAGCCATCGGGAAATCGAAGCCCGTCATGAAATCATGCTGGAGAATTATATCAAGAAGATACAGATTGAATCCCGTTTGGTTGGGGAGCTGAGTTTGACCCAAATCGTTCCTGCCGCCATGGCCTACCAGCAACGATGCATGGAAAACCTGCGTTTGCAAAAAGAACTGGGCATGAACGCCAAGAGTTCGGCTTCCCTCAAGGTTTTGGCCGAAACCATCGCCCAACATATTTCGGCCATGGTGGAACAAACCGAAAAGATGCGCTTGGCTCGCAAAAAAGCCAACGAAATTGATTCAACCCGCGCGATGGCCCAGGCTTATTGCGATCAAGTCAAGCCGTACCTGGAAAGCATACGGGACCATGCAGATCGCCTGGAAATCCTGATAGACAACGAGTTGTGGCCACTCCCCAAATACAGGGAGCTGCTCTTCCTGAAGTAATTACTTCAGGTGCTGCTTGAGGGTTTCTTCGAGGGCAGGACCGCGTAGGTTTTTGGCGATGATCACGCCCTTGCCGTCAATCAGGTAGCTCATGGGGATCCCGGTAACACCGTACATCTGACCGGCGGCGTTGCCCCAACCCTTGAGGTCGGAGACATGCTCTTTCCAAACCAATTTGTCATCCACAATGGCCTTGAGCCAGGGATCTTTTTGGTTATCCAGCGAAACCGAAAAAACGGTAAAACCCTTGCCGGTTTTGAATTGTGAATCTTTGAACGCTTCGTAGGCCTTTACAACATTGGGGTTTTCGTAGCGGCAGGGACGGCACCACGAAGCCCAAAAATCGATGAGAACCATTTTCCCTTTGAGGGCAGAGAGTTTGAGGTCTTTGCCATCGACCCCGCTTTGAATGATTTCGGGGGCTTTTTCACCGATTTTGAGGCCGCCAGGCTGGGCTGATGCGGTGAGGGGAGCGATACCCCAGGTGAGTACAACGGCCAGGCCGGTAACGAATAAGGAGCGGAGGGGAGCGAAGCTTGTCATGGTTGGAAGGGTTGTTGAATCTGGATGATAGAGAAACGCTAATTTAGGTCAAAATTACAATCCCCGGCAGGCCGTACCTTTGAAACCATGTTGGTTTCCTTTTTTAAGACGCCACCCCACAAGCGCTTTACCTATCGTCCCCTTTACGCCAAGGATACGGATCCGGCTTTTGGATCCCAAGCGGCACCGGTTGATCCATCGGCGCCCATCAAAAGCATCCGTTTTAACCGCCGAA
>RFPG01000023.1 GCA_009926245.1 Sphingobacteriia bacterium
TTGGGGAGACGATGACCGAGGAGGAATTTATGAAACGCACCGAGGACCTTATCAAGGCCCGTTGGGACGAAGAATCGGAGCAACTACTCCGTTATCGCATGATGGAGGCTTTTTTTGGTGAACATCCCATGGAACTTCCGGATGCCTTTTTGAAACGTCTCCTGCGCAGCAACGAAAACAAGGGGGACGCAGGTCATCAACATGACCACGACCACGACCATGACCACGGCCACGACCATGACCACGATCATGACCATAGCCACGACCACCAGGATCCAGCACAATACGAGGCCTTTGCCAAGCAACTCAAAAAGGACCTGATCATTGATGTTTTGTTAAAACAACACGATGTTCGAATTGAGCGCGAAGCCATGCTTCAGGAGGCCGAAGCACGTTTGTTTCAACAATTTTCTTCCTACGGTATTTCGCCCGAACAAATTCCTTTGCGCCGCTATGCCGAAGATTATTTGGCCAAAGAACAGAACGAGTCCTCGGTCTATTATTCCCTCAAATACCGTCATGCCGAAGACATTCTTCGTTCTCAAATTCAGGTAGCCATCGAAGAAAGCGATTATCCATCTTTCAAAGTCCGGCTGGAAGAGGCCTTTGGGTCACCATCCCAGGCTTAATCTTGGACCGAGGCACTTTGGCTTTATAGATACACCAACACCCAACCCCCTAATTCCCATGAACTTTTCCAACGAATTCGAATCTTTTGCCACCCGTCACTTGGGAATGCACACCAAAGCCATTGAAGGCGGTTTACAGCGTCAACTTCTGGGCTTTACTCCTTACATCATCGAAGAGCGGCCCATGAACATTGCGTCCATGGATGTCTTTTCGCGCCTCATGATGGATCGCATCATTTTTATGGGGGTCGGGGTTTCCAATGAAGTTGCTAATATTATTCAAGCCCAGCTTTTGTTTTTGGATTCGGTGGACTCATCGCGTGATATTCAGATTTATATCAACAGCCCCGGGGGGTCGGTCTATGCGGGTTTGGGTATCTACGATACCATGCAATTCATTTCGGCAGATGTGGCGACCATTTGCACCGGGATGGCCGCTTCGATGGCGGCTGTCTTGTTGTGTGCGGGTGCTCCTGGCAAAAGAACAGCCCTGAAACATGCGCGGGTTATGATTCATCAGCCCATGAGTGGTATGCAGGGTCAGGTCACTGAAATGGAAATCGCCCTCAAAGAAACCCTCAAGGTTCGGGATGAATTGTACCAAATTTTGGCCGACCACAGCGGACAATCCTTCGAAAAAATCACCAAGGATTCGGATCGTGACTATTGGATGAGCGCTACCGAGGCCAAAACCTACGGCATGATTGACGATGTCCTTGTGAAAAATCCCAAATCCGCCCGTTAATGCCAGCTAACAAATCTTGGACTTGTTCCTTTTGTAGCAGGGCGGTATCCCAATCCGCTTTTATGGTGGTGGGAACCGAAGGCAGAATTTGTGAGCAGTGTATTCCGGGGGTTTACCGGATGTTCCGGGAGCGACAAGATTTGCCAGCGGATGCGGTTTCAGAAAACGAGCCCAGGAAATCCAATCGTCGCAAACCTCGTTCGGAGCAATTCAATCCCCGGACGATCAAGGCTTTTTTGGATCAATACGTCGTAGGTCAGGACAAGGCCAAACAGGCCATGTCGGTGGCGGTTTACAATCATTACCGCCGCATTGGCGAAATCAGTGGTCAGGCCAAGACGGCGGCGGTTACCCCGGACATTGAATTGGACAAATCCAATATGCTGTTGGTAGGCGAAACCGGCACGGGTAAAACACTGTTGGCGAGAACCTTGGCCCGAATGCTGGAATTACCTTTTTGCATAGCCGATGCCACGGCTCTGACCGAGGCGGGTTATGTTGGTGAGGACGTGGAAAGTATTTTGACGCGGTTGTTGCAGGCGGCTGATTACAATGTTGAAGCGGCCCAAAAGGGGATTGTCTACCTCGACGAAGTTGACAAAATTTCTCGCAAAAGCGATAATCCATCCATCACCCGGGATGTCTCTGGGGAAGGAGTTCAGCAGGCTTTGCTCAAAATGCTGGAGGGTACCGTTGTCAATGTGCCCCCGCAGGGTGGCCGGAAGCATCCGGACCAGAAATACATTGCCTTGGATACCCGAAATATTTTGTTCATCTGTGGTGGGGCCTTTGATGGCTTGGATAAAATCATCGCTCGCAGGGTGAACAAGCAGGCTATTGGCTACCGTTCGGGGAACGATGCCCTGGCCACCGAAGTGGGCGCATCCCTTCTTTCGCAGGTTAGCCCTGTTGATTTGCGACATTACGGGTTGATTCCAGAATTGTTAGGTCGTTTACCGGTTTTGGTTCACTTGGAGCCTTTGGACCGGGAGTCCTTGCTCGCTATTTTGACGCAACCCAAAAACGCTTTGGTGCGCCAATACGAGCATCAGTTTGCATTGGAGGGCATGGCTTTGGAATTTTCGCCCGAGGCCTTGGAAGAAATCGTGACCTGTGCCCTTGATTTGAAGCTCGGAGCACGCGGACTGCGTTCCATCATGGAAGCGGCCTTGGGCCAAGCGATGTTTGAATGGCCTGGTGCTGAGAACCGCCCCGAACGTCTTCAGGTTGATCGGGATTTTGTGAGGAGTCGCCTTCAGAGCGCTGGTCTTTTGATACGTAAAGCCTCCTGATTTTGGGAACTATCGTAGGTCCCAAGGTAGGATTGGTTTGCGCAACCAGTCGCCATGGTTCAACGAGCATGAAGTTGCTACGTTGTTATGAACAAATTTTACATCAAAGGCACGGGGTCTTTTCAGAGACCCTTGATTTGGCGCTGCTGCCATCGGATTTTTTGACTTCGGTCTTGTACCAGCCCTCCAAATCATCGCATCCGGAATGGCAAAAGTGGCAGGAGATGGTGGATACCTTGGATGTTTTGGTTTTTGTGATTCCCGAGTACAATGGGTCCTATCCAGGAATCCTCAAGGCCTTTATCGATGCCTTGGCCTTCCCCAGGTCCCTGCAAGGCAAAAGGGCAGCCATGATTGGTTTATCGGATGGAACCCAAGGGGCGGCCTTGGGCATGGCCCATTTTGCGGATGTTTTGAACTATGCCGGGGCGGTGGCATTGCCATTGCGTCCTCGTCTCATCCAAATTAATCGTTACATGGAAGGGGATCAACTGGTTCACGAACCTTACCTGCGTTTGTTGGAACAACACGCGGACTCCTTGATGGCGCTGCTGCGTTGATGATTGCGATAGGGGAGTCCTTCCTGTTCGAGACTTGTATGTGCGGCTTCTTTTGGGGCGATACCGATGCAGTCACGCCCATTCTAGAATTCCGATAATTATCCTAGTAAACGACGAAACGTGCTCTTGCGTTTTGGCCCGACCCACTGGCTTCAAAAAAGTACAGACCTGCCTCAAAATTGCTGAGGGAGTATTCTCGCAGCCCTTCCCCTGCCTGGTACGTATCGGTCAAAATCACCTTGCCGCTGTAATCGCTGATCCGAATCTGCATGAGGGTGGTGCTTGGGGCGATGGATGGGGCATCTGCTTGCCAATTCAAGGTTTGGTTCCGGCTAAGCAAGGTAGGGTACAAACGCCATTCGGGTTGGATGATTCCATTGACCGAGGCCCCAAAGGGGGTGGTTGTGCTAAAGGTGCGAATGGGTGATGCCGGTGCACAGGTCGAAGCCGGGTTGAGAGGTCGAATCGTAACGGAATAATTTCCGCTCGAACCCAAATCGGGTCCGGTGTACAAGAAGCTGGTATCGTTGACCCAACGCTCAAACATCAGCGTGATGCCCCGAACAACGCGCACGTAATACATGGTGGCATTGGGTACGGATGTCCATCGAAAGAAAACCCAGTTGGCAGGGGAGGGAGCAGCTCCAACCGCCGGCTCTAGAATCGTGGTGGTACTGCGCACGGTGTCGTAGGCCGGCATGGGAGGCAGAAGTAGATACGACCGAGGGCCGTTGCCTCCGCTCGTTCCGGTGAGGGTGTTACGCATCACCGAAATTTGTTGGTTCGAAAAACGATTTTGGCAATTGTCCAGGGAATACGACATGAACAACGCCGCATCCGGTCGGAATGGGTCCCCGTTTAGATCGGTATCCTGCGGTGCCGCGCTGTTGCAAGGCCAGCGGGTTCCAATAAAATCGGCGGGCGTATCGCAAAACCGGTCTCCAGCATTGGCGCAATTGGACGGTTGCCGACCGTTCGCGGTATCGTTGGGATTCCGCGTGACTCTTTCGGCAAAGACTCCTTGTGGCTGGGGGCTCGTTCCTTCAAAGGGGTGTGGCAAGGCCAGGTAATGGCCCATTTCGTGGGCCAGGGTGGAATTACCCGGCTGCGAACAAGATACACTCATCATCAAGCCTCCTTGACGCAGGGTGGTACCCGCCCCGGATCCCGGAAAAGTGGCGTAACCGCAGAGTCCCATGGCCGAGAGATCCACATAATGGACGTTCACCGTTCTGGAAACATTGTAGGTACTCATCTGTGTATTTCCTTGGCCCCAACCCGTGTGATAATAGAGGTTTCCGTCGTAGATATAATTGGGTTGGTCCTTCAAATAAAAATGAATCCCGCTGGAACGGTATTTTTGGTTGAGTTCGCACAACGTCGTAAGGAGGGCGGGGACTTGCATGTAATTGTTGTTGCCAGGGGCACGAACAATATGGGCTTTGAAGGGGATATTGATTCTTGTAACAACACCCGAATCCCGTTCCGCCTGGTAGGTTTGGGCCAAGGCTTCGAGGTAGGCAAAATGCGCCGAATCCGGGGAGGCGGTTCCGCACAAACCTTGGGCAGGCATCTGAGCCTGGGTTCTAGAGCCAAGGAGCAAGGCCAGGATTGTCAAAAATCCGGTGCAGAATGAAAAGGGGTGGCGCATCGGGTTGAATTTAGAAAATTAAGGAAGTCTCAAGAGGCGAACCGTCATGCGCTGCCTGTTTTGGGTACATTCCATGCGGTAGGAACCCGTGGGCAAATCCCCGGGTAAGTGAATGAGTGTCCCGGAATCTTCGGGCCAAATGCTTCCTTGGCAGACGATTCGTCCTAGTTGATCTTTGAGGTTCCAATCGAGGGTCGTCCCGGCCTGGATTCCATCGAGGGTCAGGGGATCTCCTTCCCGGAACACGGTCGGGTAAACCCGGGCCTGCAGGGTATTGGAGGCATCGCTAACACCGGCAAAAACGTAGCTGGACGTACTAAAGGAATCTCGGGGGGAAAAAGCCGAACAAAGATCACCCCCGTTCAATCCACGGACAACCCAGCTGTATTGGCGAACACCGCGAAGTCGGTTCCCCAAGGCGTGGTAGAAGGTATCCGGTACCAGGGTATCAAAGACATTTACATTGAATTGAAATATACGCAATTGGTACAAGGTGGCGCCGGGCAAGGCATTCCAACGGAACAAGGCATTGTTAGGAACAACGGTATCCGTTATTTGAGGGAAGATTTTGGTAGGAGTACCTACCATGGTCCCAAAAACCGGAGGGGGACTGAGGGTCAAATAACCGCGAGGAGCCGATACACTGTTCACGGTAGCCCGCATGGCGGCCATTTGTTGCGGACTAAAACGAGACATGCAGTTATCGTTCGAATAACTCATGTAATACGAGGAGTCCGGCCTAAAAAGATCACCGTTAAGGTCCAATTGCACTCTCCAAGATGGACAGGCCCAACGGGTTGCTATAAAATCCGAAGGCGTATCGCAAAATCGATCTCCGGAATTGAAACAATTGGCCGATAGCCGGGGAGGGGTTTCGTTAAAATTTCGAGTGACCCTTTCGGCGATAGGATCCACAGGGTTGGACGAGGTTTCGTCAAACGTATGAGGAAGGTTGAGGTAATGCCCTAGTTCATGAGCCAAGGTGGTTCCTTCGGGTTGCGAACATCCAAAAGACATCACAACGGCCCCGTCGTTTTGGAAACCGCCCGGCCCCGTTAAAGGATAAAAGGCAAAACCGCAGAGGCTCATCCCGGACAGATCCGTATAATAAATATTGATGGTTCTGGCCACGTTGTTCTGGTCGATCATCGTCATCAAGGGCTGGTACGAGGTCGCTCCGTAGTAGGCGGTGTTATCAATAAACTTAACCCTCTCCACCAAATAAAACGAGATGCGCGCGGGCAAAAAGCGTTGGTTCAGGTTGCATAGCGTGGCAAAAACAGCGCTTTCGCTCATTCCTCCAAAGCCCGAACTGCTACGGACGATATGGGCGGTCACCGGTAAGCGAATCCAACTCGTGTCTTCGGTTTGAATACCGTAGCTAGATGCCAAACTTTCCAAATACGAGAGGGTTGATGCGGGAGCGGGACCTGTCCCGCAGGTTCCATTGTTTTGGGCCAAAACACCCGTGGACCCCAACAACAAGAGTACCAAAAGCGCGGTGGTGCGGCGAACGATGCTCAACATCATCTCGGGGAGGGATTTCATAGGTTAGGAGTAGGGTAGGGTAAGCTTAGCGCAGCGACCAGCGGCCAACACGAGCTCCGCCGCGCTCATTATTCAAACGAATGGTGTAAAGCCCGGGTGCCAAACCACCGGCGGGGAACGATGCTTGGTGGGTCCCATCTCCATCCAAAACCTGGGTGTGGACAATGCGGCCGCGGATATCCAGCCATTCCAATTGGGTTAATTGATCTTTGGCATAGGATTCTTCCAAGTAGATCCAGCCTCCATCCGATCCGGCGGGGTTGGGGTAGAAACGGAAATCGGCGGTTGTTACCATGTCCCGGATATTGGAAGCGCCTACGGTTCTGAATTTCCAATAATTGCCGGTGGTTGAGGCTGAATATGAACCGCAGGTGACCTTGTGATTAATGGCTTTGACCGACCAATAGTAATCCACATTGGGATTCAGCAAAGAGCCGGTGTATTGATAGGTAGTATCGTTTACAATACGGTCCTCGATCAAGGTGGTAAACGTGAATTGACGGCTAATGCGGAGCAGGTACATGGTCGCACCGGGTACGCGGTTCCAACGGAAGGTGAGGTTGGGTACGTTGTTGGTGCTGTTGTTCAGGGGATGAAGATGGGTGGGCCTGCTGTCCAAAATCGTATCGTAGGGAGCAATAGGGGGCGATGTGAGGTACAATCGCGGACCGGCTTGTCCGTTGGTCACCGTGACCGTGGCTTTCATGGCTGCTTTTTGTTGAACCGAAAAGGAATCCTGGCAAGCATCGTCGGCGTAGCTCATGTAATACCTTCCCACTGGATTGAACAAATCGTTGTTGATGTCCCGTTCGGTGGTATTGATGCCTGGGCAGTTCCAACGATCCGGTCGAAAATCCGATGGAGTATCGCAGAAGCGATCCCCGGCCGTTGCACAATTGGCCGGAAGTCGGGGAGCCACTTCGTTGGCAAGGCGGGTCACCCGCTCTGCACCGGCAGCGGCTGGCGCATCGCTGGTTGTTTGAAAAGGATGTGGAAGGCTGAGAAAATGCCCCATTTCATGGGCCCACGTTGAGTTTCCTGCACCGCTACAGGAAATACTCAGGTAAATGGCGCCCTGACGGAACGTGGTGGCAGGTTCGCCTGTTCCGGGAAAATTGGCAAAGCCGCAAAGCTGCATGGCCGATAGGTTGCAGAAGTAAACATTGATAACGCGCGATGCATTGTGCAGGTTGTTGATGGTGCCTGCTGTCGCAAAGCTGGGGAGGTTGTACCAGGCCGAGCTGTTGATGTAGTTGATATCACCGCGCAGGAAAAATTGAATTCCGGTATTCCGGTAGTGGTTGTTGAGCTCACAGAGATTGCGCGAGAGTTGTTCCAGCGTGTAACGGCCTGCGCCCGCATCGTTGCCAATAAAGTGGGCCTTGATGGGGAGGAAGACCGTGCTTTGGACCTGTTCGGTGGCCAATTCGTTCAAAACCCCCGAAGTGTGCAGTCCTTCGATCCAACGCAGGGTGGAGGCTGGAGCTGATCCGGTACCGCAGTAACCATCCCCTACCGCAGACTGAGCGCGGGCGGCCTGGCCGCCAAAGACGAAGGGAACGCAGGCCAAGAACAAGGCGCGTAACAACAGGCCTTGAAGGGGTAGGCCCAAGGTGGCCTGTAGGATGTTTCGAGAGAGGTTTTTCATGGTTTTTGGAAAGGTTAGCCCAATAAAGCAAAAATACGGGTAAAATTGCGCCAAGGCCTTGTTTCTAATTAAAAAAACAGGGTTTTGCTTTAATTTTGACCCCGTTCAATCAACCCCCCTAACCATGAAAATTACCGTTGTCGGAGCCGGAAATGTAGGTGCCACCTGTGCCGATGCCATTGCCCACCGCGAGTTGGCCAACGAAGTCGTTCTGTTGGATATCCGAGAGAATTTTGCCGAAGGCAAGGCCTTGGACATTTGGCAAACCGCCCCCATCCACCTCTACGATACCCGGACCATTGGTTCAACCAACGATTATTCCAAAACAGCCGGCAGCCAGGTGGTGGTCATCACCTCAGGTCTCCCCCGCAAGCCGGGCATGAGCCGCGATGATTTGATTTCAACCAACGCGGGCATTGTCCGTTCGGTGACAGAACAAATTATGCATTATTCCCCGGAGGCCATCTTGGTGGTGGTTTCCAATCCGCTGGATGTCATGACCTACTGCGCTTATTTGGCCGCCGGCATTGATTCATCGCGGGTTTTTGGAATGGCCGGTATCTTGGACACCGCCCGCTACCGGGCTTTCTTGGCCGAAGCCCTGGATTGCTCCCCCAAAGACATTCAGGCGGTCCTGATGGGAGGTCATGGCGACACCATGGTGCCCCTGCCTCGTTATACCACGGTCGGTGGCATCCCGGTTACCGAACTGATCGAGCCCACCCGCTTGGAGGCCATTATTGACCGCACCAAAAAAGGCGGCGGTGAAATCGTCAATCTTTTGGGAACCTCCGCCTGGTATGCCCCTGGTGCCGCCGCTGCCCAAATGGTCGAAGCCATTGTGCGGGATCAAAAGCGGATTTTCCCAGTCTGTGCCTGGCTAACCGGCCAATACGGTTTGAATAACCTGTACATGGGGGCTCCGGTCAAATTAGGTCGTCATGGCATTGAATCCATTATCGAATTGCATTTGAACGAAGCCGAAATGGCCTTGGTCAACGATTCGGCCAAAGCAGTGCGCGAGGTCATGGATGTCTTGGACGGCATGAAGGCCTCCTAAGATCCGAATCTCTCCAACCCCTGCCTCGTGGAAGCTCTCAGTCAGGTCCTTTTGGACCAGTTGATCCACCGTGGGGAATGGCCCTTAACGCGGCCGGTTTTGCTTAGCATTAGCGGGGGGCGCGATTCGGTGGCTTTGTTGCATGCTTTTCTTGGCGCTGGCATACGGCCCGCTTTGTACCATTGTTGTTATCAGTTACGCGGCGATGATTCCCTGGCCGATGCCCGCTTGGTGGAGGATTTAGCGGCAACACACGGTCTCGAAGCGGTGGTCGATTACCTTCCGGTTTCGTGGTCTCAAAACCTAAAATCCAAAGGAGAAAACCTACAGCAGGCGGCCCGACGACTACGTTACCGTCGCCTCGAAGAATTACGGGCCAATCGCTTTTTGAATGCATTGGTGGTGACGGCTCATCATGCTGAAGACCAAGCAGAAACTGTTTTGATGGCTTTGCTGAAGGGCCGGGGTTCCGCTCGATTGGCGGGCTTGGTCGATACCCCCGATTTGTGGAGGCCTTGGTTGCAAGTCCGAAGGGCCCAAATCCAAGCCTACATCCAAAGCAACCAACTTTCGTATCGCGAGGATCAAAGCAATGCATCGGATATCTACGATCGGAATTTTGTACGGATGCATTTGGCTCCGTTGATAAGCGAACGATTTCCGGCTTGGGTGGAAGCCCTTGGACGGGAAGCCCTGGATAGGCGTCGACTGGAGGAAGGACTGCGCGCATGGGAGACTCAAACAAATGAGTTGGGAATTACGAGGGTTTTGGATTCTCCCTACGGGTCTTTTTTGTTCATGGACGAGGGTGGTCGAGCGCACCCCATGCACACGGTGTTAGCGGAGAGGGCCTGGTATTCACTGGGCGCCAATCGATCCCAGGCGGAAGCCTTGCGTGGTGCATGGGATTTGTTACCCGGCAAAAAATTAGCCTGTGGTCTAGGCATGGTTTATCGCTGCCGCAAGGCTTTGTGTTTTTTTGAGAAAAGCCCCCATGCATGGGATGCTGTGCCTGTGTTAGGCGGCCCGGATGACCAGCAGGAATTGCTCCGGGGTTGGCATCGATTTGGCTGGACTATCGATAACCCCTCCACCTTCGATCCGACCAAGTGGAGCTGGAGACCCGTCCGCCCCGGGGATTCGGGCTCGCGTTCCGAGTCCCTCGTGGAGGCCCTGGCCCGTAGGGGGGTGCCCCAGCCCCTTCGCGTGGATTGGCCGGTTTTGTGTTACCAAGACAAATCCGTTTGGACCCCTGGCCTAGGTGGTCTTGATTTGGAGGGAGCACTTCGCGTCACCTGGACCTGGACAGGCCCCCAGGGTCTAATTTCGTCCCATGACCCAAGACCTGGAAACGGATAAGGCCTCCCTCCCGGACGAGGACCAGGACGATCTCTACGAGCATTACCGATTGGTGGTGGATAAGGGCCAGACCCCTTTGCGTATCGATCGTTTTTTGGACTTGCGCACCGCCCATATCTCACGCAACCGCATTCAAAACGCTATCAAGGCCGGGTCGCTGCTGGTGAATGGTTTGGCCGTCAAGGCCAGCTACAAGGTCAAGCCCTTGGACACGGTTCAGTTGGTCTTGGCGCATCCACCCCGGGTCAAAGGGTTGATTGCCGAGAACATTCCCCTGGACATTGTTTACGAAGACGAAGCCTTGCTGGTGGTCCACAAGCCTGCAGGTATGGTGGTGCATCCAGGACACGGTCATCATCAGGGCACGCTGGTCAATGCCTTGGCCTACCGCTTGAACGACCTGCCGGTCGATAACCATCCGCTCAGCGATGGGAGTCTAAGGCCGGGTCTGGTTCATCGCATCGACAAGGATACCTCGGGTCTTTTGGTGGTGGCCAAAAAAGAAAGCGCCATGACCCATTTGGCCCGTCAATTTTTTGATCACAGCATCCAGCGCACCTATCAAGCCTTGGTTTGGGGCTGTCCCGAGGCCAGCGGCACCTTTCGAGCTTCCATCGATCGGGATCCGGCCGATCGTCAGCGGATGAAAGGGTACGCCGACCACCGAAGTGGCAAGGCGGCGGTGACCCATTACCGTCGAATCGAAAATTGGGGCCCTGTAAGCCTCATGGAATTTAACTTGGAAACGGGCCGAACCCATCAAATCAGGGTGCACACCTCGATGCATGGTTTCCCCATTTTTAACGATTCAACCTATGGGGGGGACGGCATCGTCCGCGGGCCTCAACGGGGTTCCTACCGTAGTTTTGTAACCAAATGTTTGCAGGAAATGCCTCGCATGGCCTTGCATGCCAAGACGTTGGGTTTTGTGCACCCGGAAACGGGCGCCAACATGTTTTTTGATTCGGACTTGCCTTCGGATTTTGAACAGACCCTTCGAGCATGGAGGGAATGGGCCGCTTCGGAAG
>RFPG01000221.1 GCA_009926245.1 Sphingobacteriia bacterium
AGGCCGGGTTTGGTTATCGAGCTGGGGACAAGGCCTGTGGCAGGTGGATGGAGACAGCGCTCGTGGTTACGGGGTTGGCAATTCGGCCCTTCAGGCACAGCAGGGAACCTCCAATGTCGTGAGGTTGAGCGGGGTGGATATGGACGCCTCCGGAGCTTTGTGGATGAGCAATTTTGGGGCCCCCAAACCCCTGGTGGTTCGCTACCCCAACGGGACTTGGAATTCTTTTGCCACCGGTGGTCAGACCGAATTGCTGGATATGTTGGTGGACCGAGCCGGCAACAAATGGATGCGCAATCGGTCCGGGGGTCTTGTGGTGATGGATGCAAGCAATACGCGCTATGTTACGGTAACCACCAACGAAGGAAACGGTGGCCTTCCCTCATCGCAAGTTATGTGCATGGCGATGGATCGGGACGGGGCTGTTTGGTTGGGCACATCGCAGGGACCGGTGGTTTTCTACAATCCATCAGCGGTTTTTCGGAGTAGTTTCAATGCCACCCGTCTCAAAATTCAACAAGAGCAATTCGTTGGGTATCTACTGGGGACAGAACAAATCATGTCCATCGCCGTGGATGGGGCCAATCGCAAATGGTTCGGGACGACCAACGGCCTTTGGCTATTTAATCCCGAATGCACGCAGCTTTTGGCACAGTTTACGACCCGTAATTCGCCCTTGCTTTCGGATCAGATTCTGGCCTTGGCGGTGGATCCTGTGGCGGGTGAGGTTTTGGTGGGAACCGATCGGGGCTTGATGGGTTATCGTTCGTCGGCCACCCAAGGGGTTCAGGTCCAAGGGGATGTTCATGCCTTCCCCAATCCGGTGGAACCTGATTTTGAAGGATATCTCTCCGTTCGGGGTCTAGTCACCGATGCCTGGATCAAAATCACCGATGCTTCGGGTCAATTGGTTTACCAAACCAAGGCCGACGGGGGGCAGGTCAGTTGGAACCTTCGGGATCCATCGGGTCGTCGCGTGAACAGCGGTGTTTACTTGGTCCATGCAGTGGCCTTTGATAGCTTTGATCTTTCGGCCCAAACAGTGGTAGCCAAGGTGGTGGTGCTTACCCGTAACAACGAATAGCAAATTCGCCTCGTCGAATTCTAGTATGCACAAGCACCGGGGTTTGGTTCTCAGGCAGGTTCCTTACCAGGATCACCGGTACATGCTTTACTTGTGGACACGGGATTCAGGACCTCAGTCGTTTTCGGTCTTCGCGTCCCGCCGAACCCAGGGGATGCTTCGTTCAGGTCAATTAATGCCTCTTCAGGAGTTGGAATTGATAACAACAGGTGCCTCGTCCTCTTCGGTCCAACGGGTGCGTGAAATGTACCTCGCCCCACCCTTTTTGGGGGATTTGAAGGGGATGCAGCGGGTCGCTTACAGTCTCATGGCCGAATGGCTGGCATCGGTTTTGGCTGAAGGCCAAAACGAATCGGCCTACTACGATGAATTCTCTACTCAATTGCAGGAGAGTTTTGACCGAACCGATACTCTGGCGGTGGTGGCCGAATGCCTGGCGGGCCTCAGTCGTCACCTAGGCTTTGCTCCCGACCCTCATAGCTATCGTGCAGGTTGTTTATTGGACGGAAACAGTGGGGCTTGGTTGAATCCGGGGGAGTCGCCATCCGGACATGCCTGGCGAATGGGTTCGGCCTCCAGCGCCCTTTACGTGCAGGCCCTGCAACGTCTGGACGGTGGGGGTAGCAACCATGCTGAATTCCTCAACGATTTGGCTACCTATTTTCAGGTTCATCTAACGGGTTTTCGACGACCCCGCTACCTTTCCCTCCTCCTAAGCACCTAAAGGGGCCATGGGTTGATCCCATGGACGGACCCCTTACCTCATGAAGGATTAGGGAAAGGGGCCAAAAAAAAGCCCCGCACATAGCGGGGCTCGGGGGTAGGATCAACCGAGGTTCATCCCATGCAATCGATGTTTGATTTAGAAGCGATAGCCAAGGCGAAGGGCGCCGTTCATGCGAGCTCCTGGTAGGCTAAGAACAAAGGTTGATTTGTCATTTTCGCGCAGCGTGATCAAGGCATTGTATCCCACTTCTGTCCCGAGGTAGAGGCCATCGGCAACGTAGAAGTCAAAGCCGGTAAACAAACCGCCAGCCAACGAGATATTATCAAAAGACGCCATGTTGAGTCCTCCGGCATATCCCCAATAGGTGGACATGCGCTTGGAGCCTTTCATGTGGTTTTCGATACCGTAGGCGAGGGATATTTCGTTAAAACGACGATCTCCACCGCTGTCGGTGTCAAGGATAAAATTGACGTTGGCGGCCAAACGGCGGGCTTTGTTATCCGCCGTAAAATCGCGGATCATCAAACCCCCGCGGGTTGTGTTAAGGCCGGTGCTAAGGTTGTTGATACCGGTTGCGCTTAGTTCGAACAAACGGTCACCTTTGACGGGCTTGTTGACGGATTGGGCCGCAGCCACTCCGGCGCCTAGGACCAGAAAAAGGGCAATCAGTTTTAATTTGTTCATAGTTATGGGGTTTAGGTATCTCAAAGTTATATTATGAACATTTAACAAACCGCCAACCCGTGGATAAGCTTTTTTGTGTCCTAATCCTAGGACATTGTACGCCATTGGAGGGCCTGAGAGCCCTTATCAGGGCTTAAGCGGCAGGGGCTTCCGGCTCCGGTGCAGCGCTGGGCTTGGTCGCCTGACGAATTTTGCCTTCGATTTCCTCGGCTAATTCGGGGTTGTCGGCAAAAAGCTGTTTGACAGCATCGCGACCTTGTCCCAACTTGGTTTCACCGTAGGAATACCAAGACCCGCTTTTTTTGATGATGTTTAATTCACTGGCCAAGTCTACAATCTCTCCGTCTTTGGAAACCCCTTGGCCGTAGAGAATATCAAATTCACATTGACGGAAGGGTGGCGCCACTTTGTTTTTGACGACCTTGATGCGGACGCGGTTGCCCATGATGTCCATCCCGTCTTTGAGTTGGCCAATACGCCGAATATCCAGACGAACCGAGGCATAGAATTTGAGGGCGTTCCCCCCGGTGGTGGTTTCGGGATTACCGAACATAACACCGATTTT
>RFPG01000222.1 GCA_009926245.1 Sphingobacteriia bacterium
TGTTAAGCCCAAACGAATCATACAGGCGGTCCGAAGTTCCCCCTGCGTCATTCCAGGTGCCCTGCTCAAAACCCACGAAATATACCCGGGGCAATTCTGTTCAAACTCGATTTTGTAGCTTTCCCAGTCCTCGGTCGTAAAAACATTCATAGCACGAAGTCTGGATAATTCTTCCGGAGAAGGTGTCGAGAAATCCCAAACAGGGCTACTCCGCGCATCTTGATCATCCCTCGCATAGAATGGTCGTGAGGCATTTCCACGACCCGTTCGATACCAGGCACCGGCCAAAAAGAGAGCCAATAACCACAACCCCAACCGGTAATCCCAATAAGGGGATCCATTGCTCCGCTGAGCATCAACGGGGCTTTTACTCTCTGAAAGCCGATCCGCAATCATGGTGCTGTGAAAATGCTGGGCTTCACGGTAATAGGCCATGGCATCGGTCGGTCGACCTTCCAACATCGACCAATGGTAACGCTCATATGCCAACGTGAGATCCCAAGCCATGTGGCCTTGGAATCCAGCGTTTGTTGCTGAACGAGCCCTCAAGCGGGCCAAAAAGCCCCGGTCTTCCAATCTTGGACCCTCCGTGGAGCGGAGGCTTTGAAGTCGGGCCCCTTCGTACCGAAGCCCCAACCATTCCAAAACAGGGGCCTGATTCTCCAAGGCCTTGGGCCAAGGCTGACCGTGGTTGGCCAAAAAATCCAAGCATCGACCGACCACCCCCCATTGCTCGTGAACGGAGGCAACCGAGGCCGAAATCAAAACCCCTGCCAAAACCTTCGGATGACGGGCCTCCTCGGCCGAAGACTGAAGCCATTGCTCCAACTTTTGGAGATGTAGGCTGTCCAACGATGGTAACTGGGTGGGACGGGCGACCCGAACCGGAACCAAGCCGTTCTGGTGTTCCTGGCAAGTCCATTTCCAACCCCATTGGGTCGCCGACGGTGCTGGACCCGGAAAAAACAGGGGAGGTAAACCGCAAGGATCCGAGGAATCCGCGCGAAAGGGCGTTGCTCCGGCAGGTACCGCACCATCCGTCTGAACCAAAACCAGCAAACAACTTAGCAGGGTTATTTTTATGGCCATGAGGAGCATAACAATGGAAGATTGGGTTCTTTCACTAAATCTTTATCAAATTTAGGAATACTAAAATCTAAATCGTGTTGGCTTAAAAAAAAGGTCCATCAATGACAAACTTTGACAAAATCAAGCAAGCGTCCTCTTGAGCCCCCAGGTTTGCATTTGATTTAGGGCAACAAAACCTTAAATTTGAAAAAAAATGCCATGAAAAAACTACTGTCCATCCTGCTTTGTCTCGGTCTTTGGGGTATATCCTGCAAAAAAGACGATAACCCAGGGAATACCCTGACCCCCGCCCAAACCTATGCCAATCGTCTGGCCGGAATCTGGGACGTGGACAGCCTGACGTATGCGGCCACCGTAGCGGTCCTGGGGCAGCAGATTCCAGTGAACGGGGGGACCTCCCAAGCCGGCTACATCGAATTCATCAACACCCCGTCCAAGGTGGTCAATTACGACATCAAATTCAGGCCCTCCTTGCCACCCACAATACCTTTTCCTTTGGACACGGTGCGCTTGAGTGGCCAAGGCACTTGGACCAACACCGTGGATACCATCACTTTGGTGGACACCAGCAACCAGGTTTACAAGTTCAAGGTTCTCTTCAACGGCAACACCACCCAACAACTGCGCACCGTGGTCAATTACGACGGTGGAACCTTGGGTCAAGTTCCGGTAACCCTCGAGATGACGTTGGGTCGTCGCTAATCACGGGCCCTCTCCATTACGTCGCCGTACCTACCCTCTCTTCATGAAGGATTTGGATTTTTTTAATCCTCCGGACCCCCTATTGGTCCCGGATTCATCCGCCTACCCGGCCCATACCTTGGGTCATCGAATCCTTCGCGCCGCGACCCGCCAAAATTTGCCAGAGCAACCCTGCATGGTTTTCATTGGTTTGGATGATTTCAGGCCTCTCATGGAGACTCGGCCAGCGGAATCCGGTTTTGTGGAACAAACTGAGCATCTGGTTGGGGGGGCTGATCGGATACGGCAGTATTTCTATGAATTATCGGTGGCCGAAGGATTCCCCTTGCTGGCCGATTTGGGGAATATGATTCCGGGACAAAGTCCGGAGGATACCCAATCCGCTTTGGCTTCGGTGACCTCCGAGTTATTGGAACAGGGGCATTTCCCTGTTTGGATTGGAGGGCGTTTGGATTTTCTGCGGGGTATTTTTCAAGGCTTTAGCGGGCGGGGTCCCACCGATGTTTCCGTGGTTTCGGCCCGCACCCATTTTCAAACGGGCGCCGATGCACCTGCCTATTCGACCGTGCTACGACAACTGGTTGAAAAGGATTCAAGCCACTTGTTTAACCTTTCCTGTTTGGCATTTCAATCCCATTGGTCCGAACCCGAAGAAAACGCGCTCTTGGAACAAATGCGTTTTGAACAGTTGAGGCTGGGTGCCCTGCGTCAACACCCCGAAAGGGCCGAACCGCTCTTGCGCTCCTCCCACCTCAGTGCATTTAGCCTCAGTGCGGTACGTTGGTCCGACGCCGATGGTAATCCCATGGGTGGGCCCAACGGGCTATGGGCCCACGAATTATGCCAGTTATGCCACTATGCAGGCGCCAATGATTTGTTACGAGTTGCCTTTTTCTGTGACTACCAGCCTTTAACGAATGATCAGGGGACCGGTGCCGCAACCCTTGCGCAGGCTTTGTGGTACCTCATCGAAGGGTTCAGCCAACGTTGCGACGATGTGCCCAAAATTAATTCGAGAAATTTCACACGTTACACCATGGCCCTGCAGGGAAATCATGAATTGGTCTTCATCAAAAGCCAAAAAAGTGGTCGTTGGTGGCTGGAGGTTACCTTGCCGGTTCCCAAAGGCTCCAAGCGCGAACGGGCCCTGTTGGTGCCCTGCACCTACGATGACTATCTACAGGCTTCTTCGGATGAATTGCCGGATCGTTGGTGGCGCATTCACCAAAAATATTTGTTGTAACTCTTTTTGATCCAAGAATTTT
>RFPG01000223.1 GCA_009926245.1 Sphingobacteriia bacterium
CGCTGAATATCGTTTGACGTACCGGATAGGTGCGGTGGAGGACTTTGGGGATCCCGTTGTCGCCATGTACCGCAAGGCACAAGAGGTCTGGGGTTCGGCCTATGCGCCTTATTCAGGGTTTTATGTCGCGGCTGTTGTTTTAACAAGGGATGGTTCGATGTTGGCGGGGACCAACCAGGAGAATGCATCGTATCCGGTTGGGATTTGTGCCGAAAGGGTGGTCCTGAGTGCCCTTTCGTGTCGAGAGGGCGGGGGTGATGTGGCGGCCATGCTGGTTTTGGCAGGCCGAAAAGGGGAGGACCCAAGGAGAGGGGAGGGCGTTTCGGATCAACCCGTTGCGCCTTGTGGAATGTGTCGTCAGGCCCTCATCGAACAAATCAAACGACAGAAATGCGATTTTCCAGTCTTTTTAGCAGGGATGAAGGGCTCCTGTTGGCATTTCGAGGCAGCGTCCGCCCTTTTGCCGTTCGCTTTTTTTGAATTTTAGGTGGGTGTGGGATGCCGTTTTTGGTATAAGTTTGCACAAAACCACGTCTATGCATCGTCTATTCATTGTTGGCTGTTTCATGATGGTCCTGTCTAGTTGGACTCTAAGGGCGCAGGGTGTCGCTGCAGAAACGGGAAAAGGAACATCGGACCTGTTTCGCAAAGGCAATTATTTTGTGGGCTCCGGTGCCCTTTTTAACAATTATTTGGGTGCTTCTGAAGAAGTTTGGTCCCTTTCCCTGAGTGGACAAACGGGTTATTTCCACCGGGATCGATTTATGCTAGGAACCGACCTTCGGGTTCGGGCGGATTACCTTCGGGCTACTCGGAAATTTAACAAGGAGACTTTTGCGGCTGAGTCCACTTGGTTCATGCGCTATTATTTCGGTCGGTTTTTTCCTCAGGTTTCCTTGGGAATCGCCAACGGATTCGCCATACGTACGGGAATGGGTTTGGGTTACCATTGGCAAATCGCTGATCAGCTTGCCTTGGTTCCCGTTTACAACCGCTTTTCCAGGAACCTAAACCGGAACCCGGGCCCTGTTCGGAATGCCTTTGACCAACCGGTTCCATCGGGTGAGCTTCAATTGGGTCTCGTCTATTTTTTTAAACATTAATTAGTCATCGATCATGCCTCCATTGCATTTCATTTTTTGTGCCATCCGTCGTGGTGCGGCCCTTTCAGCAACTGTATTCCTTGGGGGAACTTTGATTTTATCAACCTGGACTACCCAGATTCTCGCACAGCCTGCTTCAGCGGGTCAATCAACGGGGAACGAAAAGGTGGGGAACAAAGGTGGGTGGATTGGATTGTCCCCGTTTTTATGGGAAATTAGCGATAGCAAATCCTATACCAAGATTTCTGCAGGCTTTGATCGGGGTTTTTACCTCAAAAATCGCCCAAGTCTCATGCTAGGTTATACCCTCGCTGGGGCTGTTCACCACAACCGTTCGGTGCTGATTGCTCCTGAAAAAATATGGAGCGGTCATTTTTTAGTCGAAGGCAGGGTGCGCTCCATGCTGGGTTCTGGAAGGGATGGCTTGTTTTTGGAGGGCGGTCTCAATTTCTTCTTAGACGACACCTTGACCCTCAAAATCAAAGAGCTAGATTTTAACCTAGGCGGCTATGCTGCCTTGGGTTACCAAAAAACCCTCGCTGAGCGCTTGCTCATCATGCCGACTCTCCAATACCGTCACAACGATTTTATGACCCGAGAGAATGGGTTGTATCTGCGACTGGGCCTAGGCTACTTGCTGAAGGACTGATTTTAATCCCTACTTAACCATCTTTTGATGGTTCCATTCAGCTGAATGGTTCATTTTTGTTTAAAATTTTATTGAATGAAGTCATTCCGCTTTTTAGCGACGCTACTCCTATGCCTTGGGAGTATAGTAGCAAGGGCCCAAACCATCGTGGTTCAGGGCTTGGTATCAGAAACCATCGGGACGATGTCGGTACCATTGCCAGGGCAGGCGGTGATTGTGCAGGTTGGGCCAAGTTTCACAACGACCACTTTCACGGATTCAACCGGATTTTATTCGATGGTGGTGGCTCTCCCGGTGTTCAGTCCCAATCAACTAATCCAGGTATCGACCCTTTGTCCTACCGGAGGTCCTTTGGTTCAAACTGTACCGTTGAATCCAGCGGTTACCACCTACCAGGTTGATTTGGCTTGTGGGGCCGGAGGAGGATCCAATACCATGGTTTCCGTGAGCGGGGTCTTGCAATGGCCAACGGGCCCGGCTCCTGCCGGCCAAGTGGTGCAGTTTTATGTTGGGACTTCCACGTCTCCGGTGGGTGTAGCCCTGACGGGAACCGGTGGTTTTTTTGCTGATACCCTCAATATACCGTTTGGGACCTCGCCATCCGTGAATCTCAGGGCCTCGGCCTCTTGTGGCAACGGCACCATGGTTCGGGATACGATGACTGTTTCTTCAAGTGTCCCATCGGCTTTTTTTCAACTAGCATGCGTTTCATCGCCTACAAATCAAATCACGGTTCAGGGAACGGTCCTTGGAACAGGCGGTGCACCGGTCGTTTCTTCGTTGGTCCGTATCAGTTTTACTAATTCAGGGATGGTGACGACTTTTACGGATTCGGCGGGCTATTATTCGGCTACGCTGAGTGTACCTGTTTTTTTGCCTAGCAATACCATCACCGTCATGGCATCGTGCAGTTCACCCACCACACCGGGCTCCACCGTGACAGGGACGGCCGTTTATTCGGCGGGCACCGCCCAATACACCGTGAACTTGACCTGTGGCAACACGTCGAGGGTTTTGATTGTATCGGGGTCATTGGTGAATGCACTTGGCCAAGGGTTGCCGGGGCAGCCAGTGCAGTTGTTTTTGAATCAATATTCCACGTTGACCCGGGCGCTGACAACCGATGCCAATGGCCAATTTGCGGATACGATGACGGTGGGCCCAGGTGCTGGTTTTGTCTACGCCAGGGGGGCTTGCGGTGCCAACACTTCCTGGGCTAGCGATACTGTTTCTTATTTCTCTGGTTCATTTAATGTGGCCCTCCAACTTCAGTGTGCTAC
>RFPG01000224.1 GCA_009926245.1 Sphingobacteriia bacterium
GAGGTAGCGGGCATCTTTGTCAAAACCGGCCGCAAGGCCCAAACGGTTCTCCCACTTCAAGCCCATCCCCTCCCAATGATCCGATACCTTGGGCCATAACAAAGCCCAAAGTCGGTTCATTCCGGGAATCTTCAACAAAGCCTGGGAGGCGTGAAGGGTGAGATGATGGGCCCTCTCGGGTTCCAAACCAAAAAGAAAACCTTGCAACCAACGATACATGGACCCAAAGATGCAATGAAATTCAGGGTTTCCTCGCACGGATCATTTCCCGCTTGCCGGGAGGGCCTGTCAGCCTTTGGACCTCCCAACCCAACCCCTTGAGGAGGCGGCCAAAAGCCCCGCTGGCCCCAAAGGTCACCAACCAGGCACCGGGTGCCGTGCAACGATCCATGGCCACCAAGGATTCCTCCTCCCATAAATCAGGGGCATGGCTTGGACCAAAGGCATCCCAAAACACCAAATCAAAGAGACCTTCCAGCGAGCAAGGCCAAGGCTGGGCCATCACCCGAAGCTTGTATCCAACCCCATGGCTTTCCAAAGACCAAGCTCCTTGTCCTTGGGACCTCCATTCCTCGTACAAGGCAGGGTAACGCTCGGCCCATACCCGCCAAGCCCCTGTCCTTAAATAAGAATCGTAATTAAGGTCCGCCAAGGAACCCAGTGGAATCGCAAACGGTTCCAAGGCGGTGTAGTCGATTCGAAGCAAAGGGGCTTCTAAACAAGTCTCCAGGGCGAGGGCGGCATTGAGGCCGGTTCCCAAACCAATTTCCAGGATACGAACCCGCTCCCCCCCTTCAGCAGACGATTTTGGGTTTTGGCCTCGAAGCTCCAACAGGGCGCGCAGACCGGCTTCTTGGTAAATATGCCTGGATTCGGTTAGAGCACCGTGCAGGCTGTGGTAGGTAGGGCCGCCGCCCCGACGAATCGTATGGGAACCATCTCCGGTGATGAGCAGTTCCGGTGGATGAGCATCAGACACGGTCCAAAAATAGCGCAAAGCAGGCGCGCAGGTGGTTTCATACCTTTGACCAATGGTCCAACCGCCTTTAGCCGAACGCATGCGCCCCGAACGCCTCGAGGACCTCGTGGGTCAACAAGAATTGGTCGGACCTCAAGGATTGCTTCGTCGCTTTTGGGAGGAGGGAACCTTGCCATCGCTATTGCTCTGGGGCCCTCCGGGTTCCGGCAAAACCAGCCTGGCTCGTATGCTGGCCGTTCATTCCAAGAGGCGGTTTCGTTTCCTAAGCGCGGTGGATGCCGGGGTCAAAGATGTGCGGGCAGTGATTGAAGAAGGCAACGGTTTGTTCAAGCCCCTTTTGTTTTTGGACGAAATTCATCGGTTTAACAAAGCCCAACAGGACAGCCTCTTGGGCGCCGTCGAAAGCGGGCAACTCACCTTGATTGGGGCGACCACCGAAAACCCTTCATTTGGGCTGAATCCAGCCCTCCTTTCGCGCTGTCAATTGCTGATCCTTCAGCCGTTGGGCAACGACGAATTGCATCAACTCGCCCTCAAGGCCGTCAGCCAGGATGCCGAGCTGCGGGCCCTTGGCTTGGAACTCGTGGAAAGCAATGCGCTTGTTCGGCACGCCCAAGGGGATGCCCGTCGCATGTACAATTTGTTGGAATGGTTGGCAGGCAGCCTTGTCCCCGAAAACGGGGTGCGTCGAATCACAGATGCCTCCGTCTTGGCGGTCCTTCCCCATTTTGCGGTCTACCACGATCGGGATGGAGACCAACACTACCGATTGATTTCAGCCCTCATCAAATCCATTCGTGGTTCCGACCCCCAGGCGGCCGTTTATTACCTGGCTCGTTTGATATCTGGCGGAGAGGATCCGGTCTTTATCGCGAGGCGACTGGTCATCTTGGCCTCCGAGGATATTGGAATGGCCAATCCGCAAGCACTCATCCTGGCCACCGCCACCTTGGAATCCGTGGCCCGCATCGGTTACCCCGAAGCCCGCATTCCCTTGAGCCAAACCACGCTGTACCTCAGCCTAAGTCCCAAAAGCAATTCCGCTTACCTGGCCATTGAAGCCGCCTTGGAGACGGTTCGTCAGGCCGGACAACAGCCCCCCGTGCCGGAAGCCCTGAGCAATCCGGTAACCAACATGCAAAAAGACCTGGGCTACGGTCAGGGCTACCACTACAGCCACGAAGGACCGCATCACTTTGTTCACCAAGATTTTATGCCCCAAAGCCTGCGAGGTCGGGTTTTTTACCAACCGGCCGATAACGAACGGGAACAAGCCTACCAGCGATGGCTCCAAGACCACTGGCCCGAATACCCGCTTGGGAGCAAGGATTAGTTTAACGCCAACCTTCCCAAGGCCGGTTGGGGTCGGGATGCCCCGAAGGGACCCGGTTCCCCATCGGTAGGTCCCTGCTTGGTTTTCCAAAATTTCGGAAATTGTAGGTAAAGGTTAGCATCACAAAACGACCCAAAGCGGTGTTACGGTTATCGTCCACATAGAGTTCGGTCAAGGTTCGACTTACCGAACGATTCTGACCCAGGAGGTCAAAAACCGACAAGCGCCATTCCCCAAGTTGGTTGGGCAATACCTTGGTGGCCACCGAGAAATTCATGAGATGAACATTGGCGTTAAAGCCCTGGTCCAAGCCCCCCCAATAGGTCCAGGCATAGTCCGAACCCAAGACCCAACGCTTGCGCCACGTGTATTGAACGCGGGCATTGGCGGCATGGGTCTGGTAGGGCAACCAGGCACCCTTGGTGCTTTGATTGATGTTACGATAGCGGTTCCAACCCAAATTAAACGAAAGGTTGTAATCCCATTTCTCTGAACGAGAACTGCTAAGACCCCACTGCAAGCCAAGGTTTTGGGTTGTCACCCGGGAATCCCTCCCGTTGTTACGAACCGGCTGGTCCAAATGCCCGCTGGTCAAGGTCCAATTCATGTTGGCCTTTAACCAGGCCCAGGGATGGGCGTAGGTGCTGTACCACCGCAGGTTGGTTTGTTCACCCAGATTGGCGGGTCTGGTGATTTGTGCCCCCCGGGCCAGCCCCAG
>RFPG01000225.1 GCA_009926245.1 Sphingobacteriia bacterium
AATTTAGTTCGCAGCAATCTTACAAGACAGCGATAGTGCAAGAATTAACAAACAGCCTGAAGATCTAAAAAGTATGCGTTAAAATTGACTAAACCTACGGAAATCGAAATATAATTTACAAATGATTTCAAGGTCCGTAGTACCGCATAAACGATACCCCTATGAGCGACATCAAAATATTTGAAAATAAAAAAGTTCGAAGTCATTACGATGCGGATAAAGAAATGTGGTATTTCAGCATCGTTGATGTTGTTGGTGTTTTAACGGAGCAACCTACCTTGGATAGAGCAAGAAACTATTGGAAAGTACTGAAAAGCAGACTAATTAAAGAAGGAAACGAAACGGTTACAAATTGTAACCAGTTGAAGCTTGAAGCTGAAGACGGCAAATTACGACTCACGGATGTGGGCAGTGTTGAAGATATTTTCCGATTAATTCAATCCATCCCCTCACCCAAAGCGGAACCCTTTAAACAATGGCTTTCTAAGGTGGGTTATGAGCGGTTGCAAGAAATGAACGACCCCAGCCAAAGCATCGATAGAGCCAGAGAAAATTGGCAAAAATTGGGAAGAAGCGAAAAATGGATTCAGCAACGAATGACAGGGCAAGAAACCCGAAATAAGTTAACCGATTATTGGCAAGAGAGCGGTGTTAAAAAAGGAGATGAGTTTGCGGCATTAACGAATATTATCCATCAAGAATGGACAGGATTGACCGTGAAGGCACATAAGGATTTAAAAGGTTTAAAATCTCAAAACCTTCGTGACCATATGAGTGAGGCAGAATTGATTTTTACGGCATTGGCTGAACTTTCTACAAGACAAATCGCAGAAACAACGAAGGCAAAAGGAATCCGAGAAAATGCCTTAGCCAGCAAAAAAGGTGGTGCGGTAGCCAAAAATGCCAGAAAAGAATTAGAATCAAAAACCCATAAAAGTGTGGTAACAGGAGATAACTTTTTACCACCCTCAAAGGACAAAAAGAAATTGAAATAGCCTCGAATATAAACCAAAACACCGATCTTGCCCTCAGCTTTTTTATCAATCAAATAACATATAAATATGAACGATGTCCATGTTAATCCGATGCGCCCGGCTTTGTGGGAGCCTGGTGAAGATCTTTTGAATTATATCAACGGTCAAATGCAGCCGGCGCTGGGTGGGACTTGGTTGGAGAATGTGAATCCGTCCACGGGACAGGTGATGGGGCGGTTTCCGGATTCGGATGCCTCCGATGTTGCGATGGCGGTGGAGGCGGCGGCGGCGGCCTTTCCGGCCTGGTCCGGGATGTCGGTCGAAAAGCGTTCGGCTTTGCTATACCGCTTGGCGGATTTGATTGAAGGGCACGCCGAAGAGCTTGCCGCCGCCGAGAGTGCCGATCAGGGCAAACCGATCAGCCTGGCGAGCCGGACGGATATCCCCCGAGCCGTGGACAATTTTCGGTTTTTTGCGGCATCGATTCGGACCTTTAGTTCCGAGTCCCAGCCGGTCAGCGGAGGGCATTTGAACATTACGTTGCGGCAACCCATCGGCGTGGTGGCCTGCATCTCGCCTTGGAATTTGCCGCTGTATTTGTTGACCTGGAAAATTGCCCCTGCCTTGGCAGCGGGGAATACCGTGGTGGCCAAACCGAGCGAGTTGACTCCTTTGACGGCGTATCTCTTGGGAAAATTGTGCGGGGAGGCCGGCGTACCACCGGGGGTGGTGAACCTGGTGCATGGCACCGGTCTGCGGGCCGGGGAGCCGTTGATAACGAACCCGCGTACTCCGGTGATCAGCTTTACGGGCGGTACGGTTACAGGGGCCCGCATCGCCGGCCTCGCCGCCCCCCTCTTCAAAAAAATGTCCTTGGAGTTGGGTGGCAAAAACCCGAACATTGTTTTTGCCGATGCCGATTTGGAGCAGGCGGTGGAAACCGCCGTCCGAGCCGCTTTTACCAACCAAGGTGAAATTTGTTTGTGCGGTTCCCGGATCTTGATTCAGCAACCGATTTATAACACATTCCGCGAACTTTTTTTGGCCAAGGTCAAAGCCTTGACGGTGGGGGATCCGCGGGAGCAGGTCAATCTGGGGGCGCTGGTATCCGAAGGTCACCTTCACAAAGTCCTGGGCTATGTACAACTGGCCCGCGATGAAGGCGGTTTCGTTTTGTGCGGTGGAAACCGCTTTCACCCAGAAGGCTCCTGCCGGAATGGTTTCTTTATGGAGCCCACGGTCATCGAAGGCCTTTCAAATACCTGTCGAACCAACCAGGAAGAAATTTTTGGCCCGGTCGTGACCCTTCAGCCTTTTGAAAACGAAAGCGAAGCCCTGGCTTTGGCCAACGGAACTCCTTTTGGATTGGCAGCCCAGGTCTGGACTGCGGACCTCGGTCGGGCCCATAGGGTTGCTCAGCAACTCAAATTTGGGCTGGTTTGGGTGAATTGTTGGATGATCCGGGATTTGCGGACCCCCTTTGGAGGAGCCAAAGCCTCCGGAATCGGGCGTGAAGGCGGCGTGGAATCTCTCCGCTTTTTCACCGAGCCCACCAATGTTTGCATCAAAGTGTGACCCCAAACAATTGACCCACCAGAGCCGACGCACCCATTGCCAAACTGCCCCAGATAACAATGCGACCCATGGCCTTGATGGGACTGGAACCGCCCACCCGAGCCGATGCATAACCCAGCACCAACAAGGCCACCATGGTGGTGAGGTAAAGCCCCAAGCTCATGTAGGGCATGGGGCATAACAATCCCACCAACAAGGGCAGAAAGCCCCCCGCACAAAAGGCCGCCCCCGAGGCCACCGAAGCCAGCAGGGGCTTGGCCTGCGAAACATCGTTGATGCCCAGTTCATCCCGAACATGGGCTCCCAGGGCATCCTTTTCGGTGAGTTCGACCGCTACCTGCATGGCGGTGGCGGGGCTCAATCCTCTTTTGCGGTAGATATCAGCCAGCAAAGCCAGTTCTTGGTCCGGCATGGTGGCCACCTTGGAATTTCAGCAAAGTGCCCTGTTGGATACACGAAAAATT
>RFPG01000226.1 GCA_009926245.1 Sphingobacteriia bacterium
AAATGTTTCCCGGCAAATCCTACCTGTTGTTCCGCTACCGGACCTTACGGGACCTTCGTTTGGTTTATGTTCCTTCCAGAGCAATCGGCGAATTTGGGGGAGAATCGGATAACTGGGTTTGGCCACGTCATACCGGTGACTATACCTTTTTGAGGGCCTATACCGGGCCCAACGGCGAAAGTCGCGCCTATCATCCCGACAACATCCCCTTGGTTCCTACCGCGTTCCTTCCCTTGGCCACCCGTCCGCTCCAAGAGGAGGACTTTGTGATGATCATGGGGTATCCAGGACGAACCTTTCGGCATTACCCAGCCTCTTACCTCCGCTACCAGCAAGAAAAGTTATTGCCCCTAACACGAACCAATTTTGATTGGCTCATCCAACAACTGGAAGCGCAGAGCCGTTTGTCAACGGCCGAGGCTTTGTTATGGTCTTCTCGCATCAAATCCCTGGGGAACACCACCAAAAATTACCGCGGCAAAAGCCAGGGCCTGCAAAGAACCCCCATCCTTGAACAATTTGAAACCAAGGATCGCATGGCCCGGTCCTTGGCCAACGTCGAGCAACGTCGTCAGTTGGATCAATTGGATTCGTTGTACGGGGTCCTTTCGCAACACGCGGATTTGCATCTGAATTTTCAGCACCTGCTTTCTCAATCCAGAACCGTTCAATGGCTCATCAAATCCGCTGAAAACCAAAGCAAACCCGATGGGCCAGGCCTGGAAGCATGGGCCAGTGCCAACCGACCCAGCTGGCGTCCTGAATTGGAAGTTCAAGTTTTGAGGTATTTCGTTGCCAAGCATCCAGAAATCCAACCAACCCCGCAAGCCAAGGCCTGGGAGGCCTGGCTGGAACGCCTGGGTCAATCCAAGGATTTCCCGACCTTCAAAGGGAAAAATGCCGAATGGGGCGCGTATTGGTGGAGCTTATCCCAACGAATCAAAAAAGATCAGGCGGATTGGAGCGCACGGATCAATACGTTGTTACCCGTCTTTCTGGACCTACGACTACGGGCCACCGGTCAAGAAGATTTTGTACCGGATGCCAACGGGACATTGCGCCTGACCTACGGTCGTGTTCAGGGTTACCGACCCGATGATGCGGTGTATCATGAGCCTTTCACTCATCTCTCGGGTTTATTCCAAAAAGCCGCTTCGGGCCATCCCGATTATCCTTTGGATTCGGCCCTGTGGAGGGCCATCCATTCATCCAAAGAGATGCAAGCACCGGTCACCGAAAACAGATTCGGCGATTTGGGTCTTCAGGCGGTCTCGGCTGAGGCCGATCAAACGCGGGTCAAAAAACCTTTGGAATCCCCCGATGCCATTCCGGTGGCCTTCCTCTACAATTTGGATACCACGGGAGGCAATTCCGGATCCCCGGTCATGAACGCCCATGGTGAATTGGTGGGGCTCAATTTTGACCGTGCCTTTGGGGCTACTATCAACGATTTTGCTTGGAACAAGGATTACAGTCGTTCCATTGGGGTTGACATTCGCTTTGTGTTGTGGAACCTTCGCCATGTGGTTCAAGGCGACCGTTTACTCCAAGAATTATCGCCCAAAAACCGCTAATCACTTTCCCCTTCCCCTTTCCCCCCAACACAAATGAAAACCCTGCAACTGGGCATCCTGCGCGAATCAAAAAATCCACCGGACCTTCGAACCCCGCTGGTGCCCGACGATTGCCGTCTCCTCTTGTCTCGATTCCGCGATCTCCGCATCGTGGTTCAGCCGTCTTCTTTTCGATGTTACAGCGACGACCAATACCGAGATGCGGGATGCTTGATCTCCGAAGACCTGAGCGAATCTCGTTTGGTTTTGGGTGTGAAAGAAGTGGATCCCGTTCAGCTTTTGCCCAGCCTGGCCTATGCTTTTTTTTCGCATACCATCAAGGCTCAGCCTTACAATCGCTCCATGATGCAACACATGGTCCGGGAAGGGATCAGTTTGTATGATTATGAGTTAATGACCGACGAAAGCGGTCGTCGAACCGTGGCTTTTGGGCATTGGGCAGGGATTGTCGGAGCTTGGCATGCCCTGCGTATGCGTTGTCTCCGTAACGGACATCGCTCGGTCCCCACCGCTGCCGAACTGGGTTCTTACCAAGGCATGCTGGATTCCATACCCGATCTTCCGTTGGATGCGGCCCTCTTTTTGCTTTGTGGCAACGGTCGCGTGGGCCAAGGCGCCCTCCAAATGCTCCAAGCAGCGGGCGTTGAAACGTTCCATCCTGAGCAAATCCTGGAATTCCCCGATAAACCCTGGTCCCAAATTCATCCCAAAGCAGGTCTGGTAGTCCTCCAATCCAGTGATATGGTAGTCCCCAAGAACGGGGGAGCTTTTGTAGAATCCGATTATTACCAAACGCCAGGGGACTACGTTTCAAACATGGCTCCCTTTTTGCAACGGGCGGATGTTCTGGTCAATACCATCTACTGGGATCCTCGCGGTCCACGGCACTTCGAGGCCCCCGATATCCGCCATTCCACGTTCAGAGTTTCCCAAATCGCTGACATATCCTGCGATATCGAGGGCTCTGTCCCGATCACAACCCGGGCCTCCCGCATCGATGACCCGTATTACGGCATCTCTCGTTCCACCTTATCAGAAATAGCACCTTGGGACTCCAACGGGGTGGATATCATGGCCGTTGATAACCTCCCCTGCGAGTTGCCTCGCGAAGCCTCCCACGAATTTAGCCGGGCTTTGCTGCAACATTTTATAACACCCTACGTAGAAGAATCCCTGACATCCGGGCTTGGTGAACCGCAACAATCCCTCCTTTCCAGAGCTCGTTTGTTGGAGCAGGGTCACCTGCACCCGAATCAAGCCCACCTGGCGAGCTACGCCGCTCTTTAAGAACTATTTTCTCCTTCTACCCCGTACTTTTACCTTTCATTCGACGACCCCATATGGACGAAGATTACGAAAAACCCTACGTCCCCCTTTGGACGGCCCAAGAGGCTCGAGCCTTGGTGATTAACAACGCCTGCCTTGGTA
>RFPG01000227.1 GCA_009926245.1 Sphingobacteriia bacterium
CTGATGCGTTCTGCCGTCAGTGTTTCCTGGACCAATCCGGTGGGCGCTGTCGATCGTTGGTTAATTTCTCCATCCATCACGCTCCCAGCTACCGGTAATTACTACCTTATTTACGATGCCCAGAGCTTGGGCAATGCCACCTACCCCGAGGCCTACGAACTTCGCCTCAGCAACGGAGACACCGCCCGTTCGTCGTTCTTGACCTCGGCGCCTCTCTTCTCGACCACCGGCGAAAATTTGACCCTTACCACCCGTGGTTTTTCACTGGCATCCTACGCTGGTCAAACCATTCGCTTTGCGTTTCGGAATATTTCCAACGACATGGTGGCCATGTTGGTGGACAATATCCGTATCACCATCCCTGCCTTTGATGCCGTTGCCATGGTTCAACACAGCGTACCTGCGCTGGCTTTCACCAACAGCCCGGTGACCATCGGCGGTAGTTTCCGTAACCTTGGCCTCAATGCAGTGGCGACAGGCAACCTAAATTACCGGGTGAACGGAGGCCCAACCACCAGCCAACCCTATTCGGGTTCGGTGGCGTCTTTTGCGACCGATGCATTCACCTTCACCAACACCTTTACCCCTAACAACGCCGGTTCCTACAGCGTCGAAATTTGGATGTCGGCCCTCAACGGAACCACGGTTGGCTCCGATACCCTGACCGCCTCCATCAACGTGGTGGACCCTGCACCTCCCGTTCAGTCCAATTTGGTCATCTACGAACATTTTACCAATGCATCCTGCGGTCCTTGCGCAACCTACAATCCCCTGTTCCAGGCTTTGTTGTTGGCCAATAACAGCGAAGTCACCTCGGTCAAGCACCATACTTCTTGGCCCGGTACCGATCCCATGTATTCTTTCAATACAGGCGATCCGACTTCCAGGGTGAATTATTACGGAATCACGGGCGTCCCCGCGGTTCGCCTTGGTAATATGCTGTCTTCCAACCCTGCCAGCATCACACAGGCCAATTTGGACGATAACATTGCCAATCTTCCCAGCAATTGGTACTACAATATCAATACCACCATCAACGGTAGCACCCTGGTCGTGACCGGTAGCGTTCGTGGCAAGAGCACCCAGCCCAATACCGATAATAAATTGTGGTTGTACCTGGTGGAAGATCCTATCAATTACGCCACCGCCCCCGGTACCAACGGTGAGCGGGAATTCCCATCGGTTTTGCGCAAAATTCTTCCCACGGCCAACGGGATCAATTGCGGTAACGGTTCACAGAACACTACCATCAACGCCAGCTACCCCTTGTCTCCCACCTTTGTGAGGGATAACCTTTATCTCCTGGCCTTTGTACAGGCCAACGGCACCAAAGAAGCCAACAAAGGTGTTAAAATCAAATTGGGCAACAGCCTCAATACCACCTCCGTGGCTGATTTGACCGAGGGCAACGATTTGTTGTCGGTTTACCCCAACCCCAGTAAAGAAGTTCTGAATGTACGCGCCGGTCGTCAAAACGGTGAGGTCATGGTTCAAAACGCTCTGGGTCAGACGGTTTATACCTCCAACCTGTCCGCCGAAGAAGGAAACCTCCGTATTGCCACCGGCGAATGGCAAGAAGGCTTGTACCTGGTTCACCTCAAAGGAACCCAAGGCCAAATCCTGGGAACCCGCAAGGTGTTGGTTCGTCATTAATCGACCCACTCCGATCATGCAAAGCCCCGTTCGCGGGGCTTTGCTTTTTTTGGTACTCCTAAATTCGTTATCTTCGTGTTAACAGGAATCCACCTACCCTTCACCCTCTTCTTTCCTCACCCATCATTCAAGTTTTTCCCTTAACCCTACCAAATATGCGCATCTTTTCTTCGAATATCTTTCATCAGACCTGGAGCACCTTGTTCTTGGCGGGTGCATCGATTTTGGGTCCCCTTGAAGGTTGGTCCCAAGGGTCCACCGCTATGGAGAGCAACATATTGGTCCTGGAGCATTTTACCAATGCCTCTTGTGCCCCTTGTGCTCAGCAGAATCCAACCTTCCAAAGTTTGATGCGAAACAACCCAGGCCGGGCAGTGGCCGTTCGTCACCATGTGGCTTGGCCCGGTTTGGATTCGATGTACCTGGCGAATCCCGCCGATCCAACCAATCGGGTTAATTACTACGGGGTGACCGGGGTACCAGCCCTCCGTTTGGGTCGCTTTGCCTTGAGTACCACCATGAATCAAAGCACCTTGGAAACCTGGTACAACATCACCCCAGCCAACTGGATTTACGACCTCGAAACCAATTTGGTAGGCGCTGGGCCGGACAGTGTACAAATTACCGGCACCGTCTATTCCTTGAGCACCCCGGATTCGGGGAATCGCTTGGTCATGGTATTGGCCGAAGACTCCATTTATTACCCACCCCCAGGACAACCCGGAGGCGGTTTGCCCGGTAACAACGGAGAACGTTTGTTTCCGATGGTGACCCGCAGAATTTTACCGGATACCAACGGTATCGCCGTCGGCAGTGGTGCGGTTCCTACCTCCTTTAGTTTCAAAACCCGCCTTGCCTCGCGGTGGCGTTTGCCCCACCTCTACCTCACCGGTTTTGTCCAAAACGGCACGACCAAACAAGTCCACAAAGGGTTCAAGCTTCGACTTGGTTACAATATCCATACAGGGGTCGAAGAGTCCACCCTCTCCAAGGCAGGTATCTCCGTACAGTTGTTCCCCAATCCGGCCAGCACATCAGCCCAAATCCGTTTACTAGGCTGGGAAAATCGCTCCGAAAACACAGGACGTCCCCAGGTTCACCTGCAGGATGCCGCTGGGCGCCGTCTTCCCAATCTTTTTCAGTGGACCAGTGAACATACCTTGAGCCTTGATCTTGAAACCGTACCCGCGGGTCTTTACCACCTGGAGGTATTAACCCCCGGTAAAGCCCCTGTTTATTCCAAATTATTGGTTACTAAACCCTAAACCATGCAAGAACCTCGATTGCTCTTCGAATTGCTGGAGTATCAGCAGCGTCGCCATCCATTGGACTACGCCTTTGCTGCCAA
>RFPG01000228.1 GCA_009926245.1 Sphingobacteriia bacterium
TCGTAGGTCCACGTTGAATTGGATTCTGGCGCCTCGTTTTCATCCACTTTGAAAGCCTTGGCAGCGGCGGCTCGGTCCTCCCCGTACAAGTCCCCTACGGTTAGGGAACCGGTGGTGCCTTTGCCTTGACCCAACAAAGCAGCTCGAAGCTCGGGGGAAACGATTTCGTCCAAACCTACGAGGACCACGGTTTTGCGAGCTGCATCCCCGCTGGTTGGGGCCTCGGTGGCCGTCAACCGCAGAAAAACCCGGTCGCCGGGCTCGGCTTTTTCGGGGTAGGCCCCTTCAAAAAAGCGAGTCCGCCATTGGTCAATGGTTTCATCCAATTCGGTTTTGCCGGGTACAGGCTGAATTTTGGCAAAGGTTTGCCCGTCCAGGCTCTTGATTTCAACCTTGGGGCGAAGACCCAAATCGTAGCGAAACTCATAGGTCAAACCAAAATCCAAACCTTGAACAAAAGGATTGTGGCCCGAAACCGGCAAGGGTTGACCGAAGAAATCCAGGCCCTCAGCGCGGGCATAGTCCATCAACTGATCGTTGACCACACGACTGAGCTCCTCCTGAAGCACGGACATCCCGTAGTTTTTGAGAACCAGTCCGGCTGGCACCATTCCAGGCCGAAAACCCGGCATTTTGATGTTCTTACGAAGGTCTTTGAGTGCTTTGTCGACTCGGGGCTGGTAATCTTCCGGGACAAGACTCAGGGTTAGACGCGCCTCCAGGCTGGACGGATATTCGACAGTGATATTCAAAACAAAGGTTTAGAGG
The DNA here is from genome assembly GCA_009926245.1 of Sphingobacteriia bacterium. Lineage (GTDB taxonomy): Bacteria > Bacteroidota > Bacteroidia > UBA7662 > UBA7662 > SYHX01. Next base: position 769 of record RFPG01000228.1, read on the forward strand.
GTGTATGACAACAAGCTCCGAACCCCTGGGGGTTCGGCTGGCTTGGTGCGGATGGAGGGACTCGAACCCACACGCCTTGCGGCACCAGATCCTAAGTCTGGCACGTCTACCAATTTCGCCACATCCGCTTAACATTTCCCGGGATAAAAAGTTTGGGGAAGCCCCTAATTATCCCTCAAAAGGGGGTCAAATATAGCCATCGAAAGGGCCATCGTGTATTTTTACAAGGTGCAAAAACCAACCCTGACCGTCAGTTCCTGGAACCTAACGCCCGATGAGGAAATCAAGGAAATTGCGAAACGCTACCGCAGCCTTCTCAAAACCTGCCGGCCTTTTCTGGACAAAGCCAATCGAAAACTCATTCGACGGGCCTTTGAAATGGCCGTGGATGCCCACAAGGACATGCGCAGGCGTTCTGGAGAGCCCTATATTTTTCATCCCATCGAAGTGGCCCGCATCACAGCCGAAGAAATCGGCCTTGGCACAACGGGCGTCGTAGCAGCCCTCCTGCACGATACGGTGGAGGATACCGGTCTAACCCTTGGAGAAATCGAAAACGAATTCGGGAATGTTGTGGCCCGAATCATCGATGGCTTGACCAAAATATCGGGGCTTTACAACAAATCCTCGGATTCCACGCAACAGCTTGAGAACTTCCGCAAAATGCTTTTGACCCTGGCGGATGACATTCGGGTGATTCTTATCAAGTTGGCCGACCGTCTACATAACATGCGGACCCTGGACAATATGCCCTCGGACAAGCAACTCAAAATAGCCCACGAAACCTCCTATCTCTTTGCACCGTTGGCCCATCGACTGGGGCTTTATAACATCAAATCTGAGTTGGAAGACTTGGCACTCAAATACATTGAGCCCGAAACCTTTCGGTCCATTGTCCGCAAGCTCCAAGAAACCAAGGCCAAAAGAGACCGGTACATCCGTGATTTTATTGAACCACTTCACAAAAAATTAACCCAAGCCGGCTTGCAAGCCGAAATCAAGGGAAGACCCAAAAGCATTTCGTCCATCCTCCACAAAATGAAAAAACAAAACATAGACTTTGAAGAAGTTTATGATTTGTTTGCGATTCGAATCATCCTCGATAGCCCCCCCAGCCTCGAAAAAACCGATTGCTGGCAGGTCTATGCCCTGATCACGGACCAATACCAACCCAACCCCAACCGGCTCAGAGACTGGATATCCACCCCCAAGATCAACGGCTATGAATCCTTGCATACGACTGTCATGGGGCCTGAAGGCAAATGGGTGGAAATCCAAATCCGCAGTCGCCGCATGAACGCAGTGGCCGAAAAAGGACTCGCCGCCCACTGGAAGTACAAAGACCAGGACGGTGACCCTGCCCTGGATGCCTGGATTTCCAAAGTGAGAGAAATGTTGGAATCCCCGCAGCACAATACCATGGAATTCATGGATGAGTTCAAGCTGCAATTGTATTCCAAAGAGATCTTTGTGTTTACGCCCAAAGGCCATCTCCTCAAAATGTCAGCCGGTTCAACGGCCCTTGATATGGCCTTTGAAATTCATACAGAACTAGGCCTCAAATGCATAGGCGCCAAAGTTCACCACAAATTAGTCCCCCTCAGTTATGTGTTAAAAAACGGGGATCAGGTCGAAATTCTCAGTTCCAAAATCCAAGAACCCGGTCCGGATTGGTTGGATTTTTTGACCACGGCCAAAGCCAAAAACCGGGTGCGGCAACATTTGAGAGACCAGCGCCGAAAACTGGCCGAGAAAGGCCAAAGTAAATTTCTAAATAAGCTAAAAACCATGACCACCGAGGTCGGTGAAGACATGTTGCATCGCATCGCCTTCCATTTGGGCCTCCCCAGTGTTTCGGACCTGTATTACCTCAGCGAAATAGACAAGATTAACTGGAGCGAAGTCCAATCAGCCGTTCGCAAAAAATACCGGAAATCAAACGGTGACACCCTTCCTGCCGAAGCGAGCCCCGAACGCCCCAACGGCGACGCCTTGGTTATCAACCATCCTTCGGTTTGGATGGACGGGAGCGATCGGGAATTCCGTTACAGTTTAGCCCCTTGTTGCAACCCCATCCCAGGGGATGAAATTGTTGGGATTCCACAACCCGGTTCCGAAATGCTGGTGCATCGCCAAAACTGCCTCAACGCCGCCCTCACCCATTCCACGGCCCATCATCGCACCATTCGAACCCGCTGGAACAAGGGAGCG
>RFPG01000229.1 GCA_009926245.1 Sphingobacteriia bacterium
TTCGGTTTCATTAAGCGGATTAACCAATTTGACCGCCTATAATGTTCGTGCTTATGCAATCAACAGTGCTGGAACTGCCTACGGGAATCAGATCAATTTTAGTACGGTTAGTCTTCCGACAGTGACAACCACGGCGGTAAGTGGAGTTCTTTCCACTCAAGCAACCTCTGGTGGTAACGTGACCTCAAGTGGAGGTGGTTCGGTTACGGCTCGGGGTGTGGCCTATGGTACCTCGCAGAATCCAACGACATTCGGATTAACAACGGTCAACGGGTCGGGTACCGGGGTATTCACGAGTTCGATAGCAGGACTGAGCCCTACAACACTTTACTATGTTAGGGCCTATGCAACCACCTCAGCTGGCACGGCCTATGGTAGTCAGGTGAGTTTTACGACATCGGCTGTGCCATTTATTTGCGGCACAAATACGGTATCCGATGTGGATGGCAATATTTATAATACCGTACAGATAGGCGGCCAATGTTGGACCCAAAGTAATTTGAAGGTGAGCAAGTACCGGAATGGGGATAATATCCCAACGGGGTTAAGTAACAGTGCTTGGCAGAACACGACTTCCGGGGCGTATGCGATTTACGACAATGACCCTTTGAATGACGGGTTGTATGGAAAATTGTATAACCATTATGCGGTTACGGATAGTAGGGGCTTATGCCCTACGGGTTGGCATGTGCCCTCGGATGCAGAGTGGACGACACTTGAGAATCAACTGGGAGGACCAAGTGTAGCAGGAGGCGCATTGAAGAGCACCGCCACTCAGCCTACCCCAGGGGGCTGGATTTCGCCGAATTTTGGAGCGACGAATTCTTCGGGCTTCACTGCCCTAGGGGGCGGCGTTCGAGACACCAACGGCGGTTACATTTACATGACCGACCGCGGACATTGGTGGTCCTCCTCCGTCTCGTCCGGTGCCAATGCCTGGATGCGTTACCTGCGTTGCTTCCAACAGTCTTTCCAATTAACACAAGAAAGCCGCGTGTACGGCTTCTCGGTTCGCTGTATCAAGGATTAAATCGATTAGTGAAGGACAAAATTAATTCCCTAATGGTTAAAGTAAGTTCTTTTCTTTACCGGGTTCTTGTCTTTTCCTTGGGTCTCTGGGGTATTTCTTGCACGCCTGATTATTTGCGGCCGACTTTACCGGGTAGACCGCCTATTGTAACAACTTTATCACATGAGAATCCAGCTGTGGTGAATCGTACGATTCGATTAAATGCGAGGATCTACGAGGTGAGGAGGGTTTGGAAGAGATTGGTTTTCTGCTTTCATCAACTCCAAATTTTACGGAGAACGGACAGGGTGTTCAAAAAGTTAAGTGCAACATTTCCAGCCTTGTTTCAACGAACCAAGGCGAACAGATATTCAGTTCTGACTATGGTGTGGGTTCTTCCAATGGAGTAACTAGATATTACAAAGCTTATGGTAAAAATTCCAGAGGTATTGGGTATGGCCAGGAGTTTAGTTATCTAACAACGACCCAAACAAGTTTGGCAACGGTAACAACAACATCGGTTTCGTCCGTGACGTCCAACAGTGCAACAGTCGAAGGTTACGTAACATCCGATTGTGGTTCAAATGTAACACAGCGTGGCATAGTATACGGGACCATGAACAATCCAACCACTTCCAATTCTGTAGTTACTTCGGGTGGTGGAACAGGTGTATTTTCGGTTTCATTGAGCGGATTAACCAATTTAACCGCGTACAATGTTCGGGCCTATGCAATCAATAGCGCTGGAACTGCTTACGGCAGTCAGGTGAGTTTCACGACCTCAGCGGCTCCAAGCTTTACCTGTGGAGCATCCACGGTATCCGATGTGGACAATAACACGTACAACACGGTACAGATAGGGACGCAGTGCTGGACCAAGAGCAATTTGAAGGTGAGCAAGTACCGGAATGGGGATAATATCCCAACGGGGTTAAGTAACAGTGCTTGGCAGAACACGACTTCCGGGGCGTATGCGATTTACAACAACGACCCGGTGAATGATGGCTTGTACGGGAAGTTGTACAATCATTATGCGGTTATGGATAGTAGAGGATTATGCCCTACAGGCTGGCATGTACCCACGGATGCAGAGTGGACGACTCTTGATAACCACTTGGGGGGTCCAGTTGTAGCAGGAGGCGCATTGAAGAGCACCGCCACTCAGCCCACCCCTGGGGGTTGGAATTATCCGAATATGGGGGCCACGAATTCTTCGGGTTTCACTGCCCTGCCGGGCGGCCTTCGGGGCGTCAGCGGAGTTTTCGACCTCATTTCTGACCTTGGATTTTGGTGGTCCTCCTCTGTCTCGTCAGCGCCAGTTGCCTGGAGCCGCTGGCTGAGCCTCTACACCGGCAGCATCTACCGAGAAGACTCCTACTCCCGTACTGTTGGCTTCTCGGTTCGCTGCTGCAGGGATTAGGGTAGTGCAAGGGGGATTCGACCCTTGGACTATTTTCGCGGTTCAAGTTGGAATAGGTCATGGGGATTGTTTGCGTTTCCTTAGTCCCTCCGTTTAGAATAATCGCGTTGACTGCGGATGCGTTTTGATGTATTTTTATGGATACTTTATTCCTATGAAAAAAAATGTTTTTGGGCTCGTTGGTTGCTTGTTCTTGTGTTTTGCGTCGCAATTTTTGTTTTTAAGAGCTGTTGCTCAAGCGCCTGTCAAGGTGAGTTATCAGGCGGTGGTTCGGGACTCAACTGGCGCCTTGGTAGTAAATACCCCCATAAGCCTTCGAATGAGTATTATTCAAGGTTCAATTACTGGCCCAGTTGTTTATCGTGAAGTCTATACGCCCAATCCTGCCACCAATGCCCAAGGTCTTGTTTCTCTGGAAATAGGTAACGGTGTTCCTCAACTGGGTTCATTTGCAAGTATTGACTGGTCATCAGGCCCATTTTTTCTCCAAACCGAAGTGGATATTAGCGGAGGGAATAGTTTTCGCGTCTTGGGAAGTCAAC